>JAKASH010000290.1 GCA_021828225.1 Acidobacteriota bacterium
TCTGAGGCCCGTGCGCTCAAGACCTTGCGCGGAATGGTCAAGCGTGACTGGAATCATCCTTCGATTGTCATTGTCAGCATCGCCAATGAGAGCTGGGGCTTGAAACTTACGAAGGCTGAGGATCGCTCATGGCTGAAAAGCGCTTACCGTCAGGCCAAAAAGTGGGTTCCGGGATGGTTGGTCGATGATAACAGCGCCTGCTGCACCAATTTTCACCTGGACACCGATCTTGCGGATTTTCACCAGTATGACTCCATACCCGATCATGCGGCTGACTTCGATCGCTTCGTAGGCGACCTGGCGACGCGCCCGAGCTGGCTCTTCAGTCCGTATGGCGATGCTGAACCCAAGGGAAACGAACCTCTGGTTCTTTCAGAATTCGGCAACTGGGGTTTGCCGTTTGTCCCAGAGAAGAAGCCGTGGTGGTTTGACAGAGGTTTTCACGGAAGAAAGATAACGATTCCGGGAGGCCTTGGGAAGCGTTTCGAAGAGTATCAGTACAACACTCTCTTCCCGGACCTGCATGCCCTGGAGGCGGCAACCCAGACGCACCAATTTGACTCCTTAAAATTCGAAATCGCGAGTTTGCGGATGCACCCCGCCATTCAGGGTTACGTCATCACGGAACTGACCGACGTGATGTGGGAATCCAACGGCTTGATGGACATGTGGCGCCATCCCAAGAACTTCTCTACCAAACTCGCCGCCCTCCAGCAGAATGATGTCGTGTTGGTTCGCCCTCTAAAGCACAACTATTTTGACCATTCCAAGGCTGAGGCCAGGGTTTACCTGTCGCATTACAGCGAGCAGAACTTAAGCGGCGCACAAGTCAACTGGAGGGTGGAGGGAACTTTACTTAAAGGAAGTTTTCCGCTTCCAGATGTGCCGGTCGGCTCCGCCGCGAAAGTGGGGACCATCAGCTTTACCGTGCCGCCTTCGTCTGCGCCTTCGCGAAATATCCTGAGCGTCCAGGTTGCCGTCGGCGACACCGTCATTGCCAAGAATTCGGTTGATCTCTACTTTTATCCGCACGAGGTGCCTGCGCTTCCGCCTCCAATTGAATTTCAGGACCCCAGAGGCAGCTTGCGCGAGCTTGAGACAGAAATGCGCCAGCGAGATTACTTTGTAACAACCAGCGCCCAGGCACAGCCGGTGCTGATTACTCCCGTATTTGATGACGTTGTGAAGAAAGCTCTCGAATCCGGAAGCAATGTGATCCTGCTGGCCGATGGGACGATGCCCCTTACGCCGGACCTCAAGGTTGTGTCACGCTCGGAAGACGATCTCAGCGGAAACTGGATTTCCAATTTTGCATGGATCCGAAAGGACGAATCGCCCTTCAAGAAAATCGGGTTTGAAACTCTTACGGGTTTCGAAACGGAGGCCTCGACTCCTGAAGCTGTGGTCGTTGGCGTACCACCGCAAGATTTTCAGGACGTCCTGGCGGGCGAATTCTATGGCTGGATTCATTCCAACGTGGGAACGCTGGTCCAGGCGCGCTACGGCAAGGGCAGGCTGTTAATCTGCACGTTCTCGCTGAATACCACCTATGGCACAGACCCCTATGCCACCTATCTCCTGGACGACCTGGTGAACTACGCCGTGTCGAATTTTTCTCCGAAGCTTGACATCACTCCGCACGCCCCCTGAAGGAATGCGGAGCGATTGATCTCCTTCGTGCATTTGGGGGATGGCTTGAACACTCGGCAAAATCTGGCCGGCCTATCATCAACTGACGATAGACGGTGCCATCGGCGAGAACAGCTTTGACATAGACCCGGGTTCCCGGGAAAGGAATGGATTCCACAAATTCCTGTGGATCGCGGTAGGAGCGTTGGCTGAGCCATTCGTCCACGCGCGTGGGCCCGGCATTATAGGCAGCCAATGCTTCCGCCGCGTTTCCATGGTAGCGGGTCAAAAGCTCGCGAAGGAATGCGCATCCAAAGCGCACATTGTAAACAGGCGCGTAGAGCCTTTGAGCTACAACGCGCTGGTAGTTCCGGGAACGGGTGACGGATGATGCAAGAATCTGCATCAGTCCTCGGGCGTCGGATGGAGAAGTCGCACGCGGGTTGAATCCCGATTCCTGCCGGATCAGTCCCATCACCAGATAGGGGTCAAGATGGTTTCGAACGGCGTAGCTCCTTATCAGCTCCGTAAAAGACCTGGGATAAAGCAGTTCCCAGATTTCGCGGGGGAACTCGGAAAATTGTTGTGAGTAGTAATCCGGTGCGATCTTTCTTGCGATGTGGATGGCGCGATCGGTCCGCCCCTGCTCGGCTTCAAACCGGCTGAGGGCAAGAATTACCTCAGGGGAGTCGGGTTGTTGCGCAAGACGAGCCTGAAGATCCTGCGTGGCGAGATGGTCAAGTTGAAGGGCTTTGAGTGTTTCAAAAGGAACCAGGCCCTCAGGGGTGGTTAACGGCAGGCAAGGCGCAATGTCAGGCGGATCGATCGCCGGAATTTTGCTTGCCAGGGCTGCAACCGAAAAGCCCGAGCTGGCCCCGATGGCGCTGCCTTCCTGGACGTGCTCCCGCCTCATCAGGGCGAGGCGGTGGTCAGCCTCCAGGGCGAAATAGTGGTGCAGAAAGCGCTTCCTCAGGAGTTCGTACAAGGCGCGGGCCTTGGCAGGTTGCTGGCTCTCTTCCAGTCGCCCCAGAAAGTAGAGTGCCGCTGGGACATGGGGAGAATCCGGATATTTCTCGATTAGTTTGACCAGAAGTGGCTGCGCCTGATCCGGTTTCCCGCTGAGATACGTGATCCAGGCGAGTCGCCAGCTTGCTTCCGAGCCCTGCGGGGTTTGGGGGAACACCTCTTGAAGGGTGCGATAATACAGAGGCGCAATATCCCATTCCCCCTTGCTCATAAAATAATTTGCCGCCCTTAAGAGAGCCACGGCATGCCAGTGCGACTCAAAGTGGCCCGCTCGAAGCTTATTGAGGGTCTTTGCAATGTGAGTATCATCGTCCGTCCGGGCGTAGGCGTCCACCAGAGTTGCCAGGCGCTCCGCGTCGAGTTCCGAAGTTGGAGCTACGCTGTGCACGAGAGTGTCGATGGCATCGTCAGCCCGGCCAAGGCGGATCAGGCACTTTGCCCGGCCCAGGTTCCATCGCCAGGCCCAGGTGCTGTTACTCCGCTTGCTGAGCAGTTGCTCGTATCCTTTGAGGGCCTGGGTGTAATGGAAGGTCGTGTAAAGCTTTTCGACACGCGCCGTGGCGATTTCATCAGAAACCGGGGGAAAGCTCACGCCGAGCTGAAGCTTCAATTTGTCCAGGGCATTCCCTGCTACCTGGGCTTGAGGCGTGGTGGGAAAGGCGTAATAGATGTCCTGGTAGATGAGAGCCGCCTGCTGAAGCTGTCCATTGTCAACGTAAGCCTGCGCCAGTAGCAAGGCCAGAGAAGGCCGTTCGCGCACCTCAGGCACGCTCAGGAGGACATGGAGGGCCTTTTGCGACTGGCCGGTTTGAAGGTATCCCCATGCCAGCAACTCGATGGCGGCGTAATGCTCCATGCTGTAGGGAAAGCGCGTGGTGAAATTGTCCAGGATATCTGCGACGCGTTCGGGATGCCCTCCCCTGTAAGCCGCAGACGCGCAGTAATACTCTGCCAGGTCGTCCAGGGGGGAATCGGGAGACGAAGCCCTGGCCAGATCGGTTTCTGCGGTGGCGTAATCTCCGGATTGGTATTCGCGATATCCGAGAACGAAATAGGCAAGCGCCCGTTCGCCCGGAGCCTTGCGGGACGCCGCATAACGCCGCAGTTCAGGCCATGCGCGCCGAGACTTGGCTCTTGCCGCCAGGCGAACCAGGACAGGAGAAAGCTTCTGCTGGCTGACGACCGGCGTTCGCGCAGCGGACGCCAACGGGAAGAAGAGAGCGCTAATGAGTAAAGTGCAGAGAAATTTCACACTGAGGGGCCCGGATACCCAGAACCGAGGAGCCTTAGATCATCTTCAGCCAGCGTCCTCACTCGTTCTTCGTGAAAGTAATCATCTTGCTTTGCCACCCTTTCAGCAAAGCACTTCTTGAAAACCTGGCGACTTCGAGCGGCCCCATTCTCGAGGCGCTCGCAGAGATCATTATTCTCGCGTCTTTCATGACGATTGTTGTGGTGTTTGATTTCAGAGACCGGCAGCTTTGAAAACCGCATGGCGCCGCCATGAACCTTCTCAACCTGCTCAGCTCGCTGGCTTAACGCCCCGCTGAACGGCTCGCGAACCCGGCGGGTTCCTTCAGATCTTACGTTCGACTGTGTGGTCACCAACTGCGAAAACCTCGGCGTTGCTTCCCCTCGCGTCTCTTTTATCGTACCGCCAAAGCCGAACATGTCAACAGGCATCTCTGCTTTGGAGGCGAATTATCAGAAATCTGTCACTCTGCTTGAATTCTTGTCTTCAACCCCAATGGCGCCCGTCTTGTTGACACGCTGTGCAACGCAGCCCATACTTAATGACGAGGGGGCGTTCCGGATTCGACGGAAGCTCTCGCGTTCGAAAGGCACGTCGGGGGTCCACACCACCCGTGATCGGAGTGGAAAAAACACAACTGCCAACAACACGCAGTTTGCATACGCTGCCTAACCAAGGCTAGCGCGTCTCCTCTGTCAAGCCCGCGGGGCGGAGAGAGGCGTCATCGAGCGGGCTGGCTTGGAACCTGCCGCCTGAGGGTTTCAGGTGAGATCCGGGCAACCGGATCAGGCTAGCCGGCGGTTCGTTCTTGCTCGTTCCAGAGGGTCGCTGGTGAAATCAGTAGCGAACGCGATAAGCGTGTAGGCTTTCGAGCGTCAGGCTTTTCGGACGGGGGTTCGACTCCCCCCGCCTCCACCAAATAAGCCGCCTATTATCAAGGAGATAAAGGCTAGGCTTTGTTCGTGTGCACCTGACGTGTGGCAACGGCTGTAACTTCCACAAATACTTGCCTTTATTAGCCCTCTATATTTGTGCATTCTGCATCTCCTGCGTTATCCGCTCCTGTAGTTTTTAGCGGAGTTCCAAAATCGGAGGTCACAATTTGTGATCTTCAATCCGACAACCAACCTAAGGTAGAGTCTCCCGCCTTTGGAAACTCTACGGCTTGCCTCGAAAAAAAGCGGCAAGCTTCGAAGAGATTATAGCGTTCGCTGTCCAAAAGCTGCGGCAGTTGCCGTTTCGCACGAAAGAACCGCAGGGCCGGAGAGCGCTACAAACCCGATGCCCATCGACGCAGCGAAGAACACGGCTCGTGCGTTGACGAAGCGTCGAGA
>JAKASH010000291.1 GCA_021828225.1 Acidobacteriota bacterium
AGAACTGCGTGGCGGACTCCCCTGTAAGTTCCACAACGGCAGATATTCCCTCCCAGGCTTTTCTCAATCTCTTCCATGGTCGGGTTGGGATTCTGCTCCAGGAATGCGGTGGAGGCCATCACAAAGCCCGGCGTGCAGAAACCGCATTGCTGGGCGTCATGCTTGACAAAGGCGGCCATCACCGGCGAGAGCTTTTCCGCGCTGCCGAGACCCTCGATGGTCGTGATGTCATGCCCTTCAGCTTCAATGGCCAGAACGGTGCAGGCATAAACGGGCTTGCGATCCATCATCACGGTGCAGGCTCCGCAGGTTGCGCGATCACAAACCTTCTTAGAGCCGGTGATGTCCAAATTGTCTCGCAAGGCATCCAAGAGCGTCGCCCGCGGCTCAAGATTCAGCTTATGAATCTTGCCATTCACACGAAGAGTTACGGGAACCGCACCTGGGCCGACAAATCCGTTTTCCGCCGGCGGCGGTGCAGCATTTGCGATGGTACTGCCAACCAGCAGGCCGCCGGATACCGTGACGCCTGCTCCCTTCAGGAAATCCCGGCGTGTCAATGACGACTTCTCTGAGCCAGCTTTTCGTAGCCGGTCCTTTTTCCGTCTCATAATGGGCTCCTTATTGGGGGTTTTATTTCAGCCAGTCCAAATTACCCGGGTTCTCAGTTACTTTAGGAAGATGAGACCCTGACCGTCTAATCACTAGAGGAAATGCCTATTATAACACTCGATAATTTGTGGACCACGAATTTCTAAAAGGCCGCCGCGGTACTCTTTGACAGCCTTAGTGCCCGCCAGAACCGTCGCCGGTTTCGGCTAAAACCGATTCCGGCGCCGGTACTTCGATTGCTGCTTCAACCGGCTGGCGATGGAAGATTCTGCCAAGCCAGTGCTGGAACTGATCCAGGTAGGTGTAGTATACCGGAGTAATGTAAAGGGTTATGACCTGTGAAAACAGGAGGCCTCCGACGACGGCCAATCCCAAAGGCCGCCGTGATTCCGCACCCGATCCCAGGCCCAGCGCAATGGGCATTATCCCCATAAAGGCGGCGGAAGTTGTCATCATAATCGGACGGAAACGCACGATGGCGCCGTGGTAGATAGCCTCCGCAGTGGATTTTCCGCCACTTCGCTGGGCATCCAGGGCGAAGTCAATCATCATGATCGCGTTCTTCTTGACGATGCCCAACAACATGATGATGCCCACAAACCCGTAAAGGTCGAGTTGAAGGTGGAAGGCCATCAGCGTAATCAGGGCGCCCAAACCCGCCGAGGGCAAACCCGAAAGGATGGTGATGGGATGGATAAAGCTCTCGTAGAGAATACCTAACACCAGGTAAATCACCAGAATGGTTGCGATCAGCAGAACGCCAAGGCCCACCAGCGACGACTGAAACTGCTGGGCTGTCCCTTCAAAATTGGCGCTGACGTCGGCGGGCAGCGTTTCGCGTGCCAGGCCATCAACTTCCGAGACGGCATTGCCAAGCGCCACTCCCGGCTTCAGGTTGAACGAGATGGTAACCGAAGGAAGCTGGCCATAGTGGTTCACGGACAACGGCCCAAGACCTTCCGTCACCTGGGCAACTGTGCTCAGAGGTATAAGCTGTCCGTTGGATGAACTGACGTAAAGCATGGACAGATCTCCCGGGTTCATCTGGTACTTGGGTTCCAACTCCGAGATCACCCAATACTCATCGTTGGGCGCATAGATGGTTGAAATCCGGCCCTCACCGTAGGCTGTGGTCAGAGCATTTTCGATTTGGAAGGCGGTCACGCCCAGCGCCTGGGCCTTATCACGGTCGATCTTGATATTCACCTGCGGATTGTCAATCTGCAGATCGGTCGTCACGTCCTGGAACCCCGGAAGTTTGCGCATCTTCCCTTCGAGAACCCTCGCGACTTGATAAAGCTCGGCGGTGTTGGGACTCTCCAATGTGTACATATACTGGCTCTTGGCCAGATGGGCGCTGAGCTGGATGGGAGGAGGGTTCTGCATGAAAGCGACAACCCCCGGAATAGTAGCAAGCTTCGGGCGCAATTGCTGAATCACCTGGTCCGTACTGTCAAGCCTGTATTGCGGTCCAAACGGTTTGTGTGGAATATGGAGAAAGTTCTCAAGCTCGGCAAGGTATTCGGCCGACGCAGACGGATGGTCTTTGAGATGGCAGAAGAAAATCCCGGAATTCCCGCCTCCGGAAGGTCCGCCGGCCCCCGCCAATGAGAAAACGCTGTCCACGTTGGGATTCTTGCGGACAATCGCAACCACCTCTTGCTGGAGCTTCTTCATTTCGTCGAATGAAGTGCCCTGGGCCGCTTGCGTAAAGGCAAAAATCGCGCCGCTATCTTCGCTCGGAAGGAACCCTTTCGGAATTTCAAAAAATAGATACCCCGTGGCAATCAGGATCAGAATGGATGCGATCAGCACGATCAGGCGGTGGCGGAGAACGCCTCGCAGGCTCCAGTCATAACCCTTCACCATGTAGTTGAAGTAACGCTCCGAGACCTGATACGCATGGCCGTGCCTCTGGCTTCGAGGATGACGCAGGAAACGGCTGCAAAGCATGGGGGTCAGCGTCAAAGACACCAGGCCCGAAACCAGCACTGCGGACATGATGGTGACTGAAAATTCGTGCAGCAGCCGCCCCATGATCCCGCCCATGAAAAGCACCGGAATAAACACCGCGGTCAGCGATAAGGTCATGGAAAGGATGGTGAAGCTGATCTCCTTGGAGCCGTTCAGCGCGGCTTCCATGACCCCTTCGCCCATTTCCATATGCCGCACGATGTTTTCCAGCATGACAATGGCGTCATCCACCACAAAGCCCACGGCGAGCACCAGGGCCATGAGGGATAAGTTATCCACCGTATAGCCCGCCAGGTACATCACCGCAAAGGTGCCGATAATCGACATCGGCAGCGCCAGGCTGGGGATGATCGTGGCAGAAAGGTTGCGGAGAAACAGGAAGATAACCAGGATCACCAGGCACAATGTCAGATAGAGGGTGAACTTAACGTCGTTGATCGAACTCCGGATGCTGATGGAGCGGTCATATTGAATCTTAAAATGAATGGCGCCTGGAAATTCCGACTTGAAAGTAGGCAACAGCTTGCGGATGTTGTTGACCACATCGATCGTGTTCGTCCCCGGCTGGCGCTGAATCGCCACGACCATCGCCCGCTGGTCGCCAAACCAGGTTGCGACCTTGTCGCTTTGGCTGCCGTTGACCACATTGGCCACGGCATCCAGCCGGACGGGAGCGCCGTTCCGATAGGCAATGATAATGCGCCGGTAGGCAGCCGCGTCATTCAACTGGCCTTCGGCCTGCACCACAAAGGCTTTGTGCGTGCCGTAGAGAGTTCCTGTCGGCAGATTGACGTTGGCATTCTGAATCGCTGCAGTGGCCTGATCGATTCCGATCTTCCGCGACGCCAGGGCCTTCGGATCGAACTGCACGCGCACGGCATACTTCTGTTCGCCGAATACCTGCACTTGCGCCACGCCGCTGATCATCGAGATGCGCTGGGCCATCATTGTGTCCGCGTACTCGCTGGTCGTATATAGGGGCAGCGTGTCAGACCAGACCGCCATGTAGATGATTGGCTGATCGGCGGGGTTCACCTTGCGAAACGTTGGCGGCGACGGCATGCCAGGGGGAAGCTCGCCCTCGGCCTGCGTGATCATGGACTGAACGTCCTGGGCGGCCGAGTCAATGTTCCGGCTGAGGGCAAATCGCAGGCTGATCTGCGTGCTGCCCTGAGTGTTGGTGGACGACATCGATTCCAGACCGGCGATGGTCGAGAATTGCCGCTCGAGCGGGGTCGCCACCGAGGATGCCATCGTTTCCGGGCTGGCTCCGGGAAGGCCTGCGGATACGGTGATGGTCGGATAATCGACGCTCGGCAAATCGCTGACCGGCAGGATCCGGTAAGCCATGATGCCGAACAGCAGAATCCCCAGCATGACCAGAGTTGTCATGACGGGGCGACGGATAAAGATTTCTGAAAGATTCATGAGGCGCTTTCCTGCGCAGAGCCAGCCCCGTTCTTGAAGGAGACCTTCGCGCCCGGATAAAGCCGAAGCTGCCCATTCGTCACAACCGTTTCGCCTGGATTGACACCCTTGTTGACGACGGTAAAACCGTTAAGAGAAGTCCCGACCTCAACAGGGCGGAACTCGACCGTGTGATCGGGCTTGACAACATAAATATATTTCCCGCGCTCACCGGTCTGGATGGCCTCGGAAGGAACAACGGTGGCATTCTGCTGGACGGTGAGATCAAGGATGACGTTGACGAATTCACCCGGCCACAAGCGCCGGTCGCCGTTCGGGAAAGTTCCTTTCAGCTCGATGGTTCCAGTGTTGCTGTCCACTGTATTGTTGATAAAAGTCAGCGTCCCCACGGAGGGGTTATTTTCCTGGCCGGTGGCGTACGCAAGAACCCGAAGCCTTCCGCGCAGCTGGTAGGCCTTCACCTGCGCGAGGTACTGCTCGGGGATCGAGAAGTCAACATAGATGGGTGAAATCTGATTGATCACCACCAGGTTCGTGGTATTGCTCTTGACCAGGTTGCCCGGATAAACCAGCAAGCTGCCGGTCCGGCCACTGATGGGGGAATAGATGGAACAATAGCTGACCTGGATTTTGGCGTTCTCGACGGCTGCCTGGTCGGCGCGAACGGTCGCTTCCAGAGCGTCAGCGTTGCTGGTGAACTGCTGGTACTGAATCTGCGAAACAATGCCCGCCTTCTCCAATTGGGTGTATTGCTTAGCTTCCACCCGGGCATAGCTGGCTTGCGCCTGGTCGCGGGCCAGATTCGCTTCGGCCTGATGAAGCGCAGCCTGGAAGGGCCGTGCGTCAATGGTGAACAGAAGCTCACCCTTCCTGACGTCCTCCCCCTGAGTAAAATGGGCCTGTTGGATCTCTCCATCCACCAGGGACTGAACCGTGACGGTGGAGTAAGCCTCCACGTTTCCGATGGCCGTCACCTGAACAGGCACGTTCCGCAAACTCGACTGCGCAACGACCACCGGTACGGCCATCTGCATCATCGCCGATGGCGCCGGGGTGCTCTCCGCCGTCTTTTCAGAACAACCCGTAACAAGCAGGACGGCCATGGACGCGGCCAGAAACAACCCCAAGATTTTTAGTTTGGTTGACACTTTTCCCAATCCTGATCCCATTTTTTTTATGACGATTCAAAACCAGGGAGCGTTACATAAAATTCTAGACATTTCCA
>JAKASH010000292.1 GCA_021828225.1 Acidobacteriota bacterium
CCGATCTAGGCTGGTCCCACCGTGCCGACGATCACTGCGCTGGGTGTGGGACGGGCCTGCCCGATGAGGCTATACGGGCCGTAGAGACTCAGTCCTGTCTTCGGTTCCACATGTTCGTGACGACCCCCAAAGGCGAGCAAGGGCTCGGCGAGGATTCCGGATTCGAAATTTGGCAACCGCGCAGGCTGTCTTCGATGACGTCGCGGAAGGTTCACTCGGCTTTATCCTCCTCGTCATCATCGAGAACGATGCCGTCATCTTCGTCTTCGTCGTCTTGTCCAGCAGCGTGATCCAAGGCAGCAAGTCCTGCCGTGACGGCCTCATCAACTTTTTCTTCCTCGTCCTGTTCGATAGATGAGGCGGTTCTGTCGAGGATGCGTAAGAGATCCCTTCGGTCGCCAACTATCCCATAGGACTGTTGGATGAAGGCCGGAAACGACGATATCTCGATTGACTGATCGCCGGCGCGCACGAAGATTGGGCCTCCCCGGCGATTGCGCAAGACGCTCGTCCAAAAGCGGACATGATAGAGCAAGTGGAGATTTCGTTCAGGTCCGGTCCATTTGATGACTCTCCTACCAATGTCAGGCCCGCCGCTTGCGTGCTGGCCGTCGGACGTTATGACCCAAGTCGGAGCGATTTGAACGTAGAACTTATTCGCGAGGAAGGTGATTTTCAGGTAAGCGCCGAGATGTCGCCAGAACAAGACGCGCTCCCCATTCATCATCGGCTTGGCCACAGTGCGGGAGACCATCCGCTTGAGAGGGGCCCACCTGATGACGCGAGCACCACCTTTGTCGTCTGAAAAAAAGAACCGGTCATGCTTGGTGTCGTCTATGACCAGTCCAAGCCGGCCAACATGTCGGGTGAGCGCCATGTTCAACAGGGACGTGAGAAGCTTGCGGTTTTCTTCCTCCGCGATAAAGTCCTTGCTGTTCAGCGGCTCGATCTCTCCGTCCTCGATGACCGGAGCGAGTGGATTGTCCGGAGACTCCAGGTCGTGAAAGGTAAAAAGTCTGTCTTCGAAGAGACGAAAGGCGGGCATGAAGCGGGCTTGTTCGGGGTTTTCGGCCTGGGCGCTCCGGATCGCGGCTTTGATCGCCTCCTTGGAGGGCAAGGCGGTGGAGCGATCCTTCCTGGTCTTGATCAGAGAGTTAGCGATCGGCGCGCTGTACACGTAGCTCGGAACGTGCTCGATCGGAAGCAAGTTACAGTAGAGACGCTCTGATACGGGATCCGGAAATGACTGCAGGACCGCGCGCTCGGCTACGAGTGTAGAACGGGCGATCTTCTGGTCGGTGGTGATGAGTTGGCCGTGATAGACCGTGGGTCGTGGAACTGGTTCATTCCGCAGCACAGCCAGGAGCTCTTTGAGACCCTGCGTGTAGTGATGCGCGCGCAAATCAATGCATTTCAGATGTCGAAGCAATGCGGGGATGTAGGGGCAGTCGGCAGCCAGCAAAGGAAGAAGTCTCGACCGGCGGTTATCGGGGTCAGAATACACGGCTGCATGCCACTCCGCATCGGTCCACCCGCTCGCGCTTTCGAAGTAATCGGGTGAGAGGACGAAGCCGATGAAACGGCTGTTCTCGAGCCCGTCATTGATCATGCCCGTGACGCTCTGGCCTGGACCGATCTCGGCTTCATCGACCCAAGTGCGAAGGGGATGTCCGTTGAACAATGCGGACTCTACATCCACGGCAAGACGCCGGACGAAGTCCTTGTTAGTCGATCGATGCGACAGAAAGATGTCGCGGAACGAATCAACGGTTGGACCGCTTGCCACCTCCTAGCCTCCTCCTCTTACAATCTTAACACGGCTGGTGAAGAACTTGTGCCCGTATAACTGGAAATCTGCGAGGCTGTCGGTAAGCCTGCCAGCGATGGTACGTGATGGGTCTGCCCAGTACGGAGGCGGCAACGACTCGCCGGTCGGCTTGCATGTGGCATTTATGGTATTTCCTGCCGGAACGGCACCAGCACTGTTCGCTAGGCCGGATGTTGGCGAGGTGGTACGTGGGAGAACCCGTGTGCTGCCGACCGGGCCAGTGCTGCGTCTGGTCCCATATTGTCCATTTCGCAAGCCAGATAACGATGTGGTCCACGAACTCGGAGACGGTGTGACGGTCCCAAGACCATGCGCCGCCAGAAGCTAGAAAAGGGCAGACCGAACCATCGGCCAAAAAATGCAATCGTTTCGTCAGAGGAATTGTCGGCTTGCGTATGAAGCACCGAGGATGCTCTCGGCCCCCGGCATAGTGCACCTCAAGGTCGAACGTAGGAAAGGGTTTGACCAGCCGGTCCATCCAGTCGTGGACGCAATGCTGCAGGCTACAGGCATCGAAGTGTAGCAGTCCTCCCCCGAGGGCGACGACGACTGGGCTGTCATGATCGAGGTCGTCAAGAAGCTCGACTAGGGAAAGCGCTTCCGGCCCGACAGGGCAAATCGTTCCTCGCCAGATTCCGACGCCAGTCTCGCCTAGCGGACCGGTAGACGGCGGAAAGAATGCGAAGTCCGGATAGTTGCGACGCATCGCGTCGACGCTTTTCTCCCAAGGCGCCACCAAAGGGTCTCAGTCCACTGCCGGCGTTACCCCATGTACGGGCTGGGGCCTGATGACCCGACCGGGCGGGGGCTTCGGCGGCCTGTTGGGCGGTCGATGTTCGCCGCCATTCCCGTGGTCTTCGCCGACATGTTTCGGCGCTTCCTCTCTCTGCTCGGCCATTGATACGACTCCTTCAGTGGAGATACTGAACATCTTGCCAAAAAAGGAGGAATCAGGCAAGGACCCTGTATTCGTATTGCTCCCGGCCGGCGGCCGAGGCGGTCTTCTCCCTGCGTGCGACCCCGAGGGCAACGAGTTTCGACAGCCGCTCATTCATCGCGGTCAGGTTAACACCCAGTTGGTCCCTGAGGGTGGCTGCTGTGATGGGCGCTCCGGCCCGGGCAATTACGGCGAAGGTCGCGTGGTCTACAGCGTGGGCCTTGCCTAGCAACGACAGCTCCGTTCCCTTGCGTTCGATGATCGCCAGCCCGAGGGCGCGAAGCGCCTGGTCGAGGTTTTCGCGGGTGTAATCCGTGAGATTTTCCACGACGAGGAAGCGGCCCACATATTCGGTCCGAAGGCTGAGGAGGGTCTTGCCAAATAACTCGTTGGCGAAGGAAAAGTCGAAAACCTCGACCGAAGACAAATCTATGATTAAGGTGTCGCCCTGGCGGAGCTTTTCTAGCTGAGCAAGCAGTTCTGGACGTATCGTTTTGGCCCTGGCTCTGGTCCAAAGATGCTTACCGAATTTCGACAACTTGAAACGGACTTCCATGTCTTCCAGCCTCCTAGTGAGTTCCTACGACTCCGTCTTAGCGCGAAGGATAAGTGCTACCTGAACGCCGTCCAACTGCGGAACGTCGAAGCGCCATCCCTGCCGTTTGTCGCCGCGATACCGCACCTTGGCTCTGCCCGAGCGAATCTGGATGGTTCCCTGGTGTTTGTATCCCGTTTGCAGAAGATGATAGAGGCCACTTCCCCGCGTGGGGTCGTCATGTTCTGATGCTCCGACCTGCACCGCCTTCAGGATCGCACCAGCATCTGAGTGGACAGGTAGGTTCTTGGGATTTCGGCGCAAGGTTGTGGCCAAGCCGTCGCCGTAGTCAGCGACTCCGATTTCGAGAAAGCGCTTGCGGCCCGTACCATAGACCTGCATGGCAAGGAAACCGCAGGTGTCCGAATCCCGATTGTGATCAAACGTGTTCTGCGAAACCTCAGAAACGGCCGTAGCGACGTCGAACGCGTCGTACTTCTCATAGCTGAGGCTGGTCCGAAGAACGTCGATAATGTGATCAAGTAGCTCCGGAAGCGACAGGCCGCCGGTGAGCTTCGTGACCTCGATCAGCATTGGGTTGGAGCCGTGAAGGTACTCGTACGGGTTCCACGGCAACAAGGGCTCGATCCAAGCTACATTTTGTACCACGGCGTCGAACCCAGCGCGCGCGAGGTACCCTCGGACACCGCGGTCAGGAACTAATATCCTAGGCCTGTCTCCGCTACGAGCGAGCGCGTGGCACACTGCGGCCAACTGCACCATCGCGGATGGTGTGATCAGTTCGATTCCGGCAAGATCAAAAACTGCGGTTGGGCGGTCGACAGAAGCGAGCAAAAAATCAAATGTTATAGAGTCGAGTTTCGTGACGCGAACGGGCTCGCCACCTGCTATTGCCGTTTGGCCATTCATTGGTTTATTTCAGTGTAGCTGATGTATAAGGACGCGCAATACCGGCGATACGGGCCGGCCCACTAGCAGGTTGCGGAAAAAGCCTTTTGAGGCCCTTTCCAGCCTGAGCAATCACACGCTGTGAAGCGCTGGCTTATGCTAACGTTACTGACTAGTTGAGTGTTTTCCGAGTTTTTCCGCAACCTGCTAGTATGAATCAGTACCGTTCCGTCGAGGGCGTTGAGTCACTGGGGCTGCTGAAACCAATTCGGCGCCGGTTGGGTTCTGGTGGTGTCATGAGTTCGCGGATGGCGTCGAAGACGACCTTGAACTGCGTGTCGTATTTCTTCTCAAGCGCATCGAGCTTCCGGGCGAGGTCGGCGTGAGACGCGAGCATTTGCCGCAGGCGAACGAAGGCGCGCATGATCTCGACGTTGACCTGGATGGCGCGCTTGCTGCGAAGAACGCTGGATAGCATCGCTACTCCCTGTTCGGTGAACGCGTAGGGCATCGCGCGCCTGAGGCCGCCCCAACTTGAAGTCACAATCTGTGATTTCAAACTGAGAAATTCTTCGTGGTTGAGCTGGAACATGAAGTCGGCGGGGAAGCGGTCGAGGTTTCGCTTGACGGCCTGAACAAGCGCGCGCGGCTCGACGCGGTAAAGGAGAGCCAAGTCCGGGCTGAGCATGACCTTCTGGCTGCGCAGAAGGAAAATGCGCCGTTCGATTCGATCCGCGAGGACGGTGGCTTTGGCTGCCATTTTCTGTTCTATAAGTGAAGCCGATCTACCTGATCAATACTGCTGCGTTGGGCGGTTGCCGTTCTGCCGGATTTGGGCGGTCGGCGCGGCCTTGCCGGCAACGGCGGTCGCGTTTGTGCTTGAAGGACTGCCAGAGCTGGAGTTACCGCTGGAAGACGGCATGGTCGATGGCAGTTTCGTAGTCGGTGCCTGGCTGTTTGCGATGGCTTTTTCGCCAGCTTCGAGGTTTTGGGTGAGAGGCGTGGCGGCAGGCTGGCCGTCCGACG
>JAKASH010000293.1 GCA_021828225.1 Acidobacteriota bacterium
TTGCAGGGAGTTAATAACCGCCGGGGAAACACCCGGGACAGCGCTCAACTCCTGGAAGTCCGCAACCAGGCCACTCCGCGGCGGGTCATCGCGGAACTTGATCAAAGCCGCAGCCAGTTTCTGATAGGCGCTCGTCGCAACATCCATTCCCTTGGCAGCCAGTCCCAGCGGATCCTCGACAAGCAGGTGGTCCTCAACCATCTTGGCAGTAGCATTGTTAAAGTCGACTTTGCCCTGTACTCCACCGCCGTACACCGCTGTAAGAGCCTTCACGATAGCTGTCTTGCCGGTATCAATAGCCTCGTTTCCCGTAATACCCTTTTGAAGCGGCACTTCGATCATCACGGAATGTTCCGAAGCAGATCCAATGCTTTGAATCGTTGCCCCATGCCAGTTTTCTTTGGCAAGCTCACTACGAATGGCGCCGAGATCGGGAGATTTCGCAAACTTCACCGTTAGTTGCGTCCCGCTGCGGAACTCGATTCCGTAAACAAGCCCGCGGTGGATTACGATCGACAAGAGTCCGGCCACCAGAAGGGCCAGTGAGGCACCGATGAAGTACCACTTCTTGCCCATCCAGTCGATATTCGGTTCATGAAAAAATTCCATCGTTTGTATTTACCGGCCGCCTAAAACCATAGACACCGGAAAGTCTCCGTAAGTTCCCAAAACCTTAAATGCTCAGAGCCGCACCCTTTGGTCGTCGGGACAAGACGTAATCAAAAATCGTTCTAGAAACATACACCGAAGTAAACAGGTTTGCAATCAATCCTATGGTCAGGGTAACGGCAAAGCCCTTGATCGGGCCTGTGCCAAACGTAAAAAGAATAGCAGCCGCAGCGACCGTAGTCACGTGGGTGTCGATGATTGTCTTGAAGGCATGCTCAAAACCACCCACAACCGCAGCACCCACCGCCTTGCCCTGGCGCAACTCTTCCCGGATACGCTCAAAAATAAGGACATTGGAATCCACACCCATGCCGACCGTCAGAATCACACCGGCGATGCCCGGCAACGTCAGGACGGCGCCGAAGTACGCGAGCGCCGCCATCAGGATAATCAGGTTCAAAACCAGCGCAATATCCGCATTAACTCCTGCGCCCCGGTAGTAAATCAGCATGAACGAGATCACAGCCAGAAAGCCTACGATACACGCTATAATACCGTCCCGGATGGAATCCGCTCCTAGCGAAGGACCTACGGTGTTTTCCATCAAGTAGGTGATTGAAGCCGGAAGCGCCCCGGAGCGAAGCATCAGAGCCAAGTCCGCAGCCTGTTGAGGCGTAAAGCTGCCTGTGATCTGGCCCGAGTCACTGATCTGGCTCTGGATCACCGGAGCGGACTGAACTCGGCCATCAAGAACGATGGCAAGCTGCTTGCCGACATTTTTCCCCGTAACCTCTGAAAAGCGTGCCGCTCCGTCATGCGTCAAGTTGAAATTCACAATTGCCGAGCCGTTCTGGCCGGTTGAAGGCTGGGCTCCGGTCAAGTCTCGCCCAGTGACAGCGGCAACCTGATTGAGAAGGTACCAGACCTGCCCGCTTGACGAACTGCTGGAGGTATCCGACTTGCCCGGAACCAGCTCGGTCCCCGGCGGCAAGACTCCTCCGTAATTTGACAGGGCGGCCTCACGGCTTGGGAAGGGACCTCCTCGGACAATCTTCAGCTCCAGCATCGCTGTAGCCTTGATAATGTGCTTCACGCGGGCGGTATCGGTCACGCCCGGGAGCTGAACCACCAGCTCGTAATCTCCCTGCCCGTAGTCGGCGACTTCAGGGCCCACGAGTCCCAGCGCATCGATGCGGCGCCGGATCGTGGTCCTCGACTGATCAAGCGCCTGGTTCCGAATCAGGTTGACTTCGCTCACCTTCATGCTGAGCAATTGCGCGTTGGGCTGCCCGGCAACGGGACCGAGGGTCCATATCGAGAACTGGTCGGCAACAAGCGATTGGAGAGCGTCGAGCTTTGCGGTCGGTACGCCCTTGATCAGGATTGACGAGATTCCCTGCCGGTCGATGGAGGTGTAGGGAATATTCTTGGAATTCATCTCGTCGCGCAACTGTTCCATCGCCTGGTCGGTCGTAACCTTGACGGCGTCGTCCACATGAACCTGCAGAACCAGGTGCGTTCCGCCCTTCAAATCCAGTCCCAGTTGAATACGGTGGGAAAGGTTTTGCTTGAGCTGTTGGACGTTCTTGGGAAGGCCGGTGAGCCCCAGGACGCATGCGATCACCACAACCAGAATGAAGATGGCGCGGTTTCGAATCCTATTATGGTCCATGGCTTAAATTCCTCGTCCCCCGGGGTTTTGGAGCTGGCGCATTACTTCTTTCCCTTGGAATCTTTATCCTGAGCGGACTGTTCCTCCTTGTCGGATTGAACGCCGGTGATTGCCGACCGGGCAATTTCGACTTTAACCTGATTGGCAATCTGCATCTGCACGACATCGCCCCTGAATCCGGTAATGGACCCGTAAATTCCGCCGGAGGTTATGACTCGATCCCCGGTCTTGAGGTTTGACAACATCTGTTGTGTCTTACGGCGATTGCGCTGCTGGGGGAGGATAACGAGAAAGTACCAGATCAGGAACAGAGGAGCAAACAACAACAGAAACTGCGTCAGAGCCCCGCCCACGCCAGGGTCCGCCGCCAAGATCATCTGATTAATCAATACACACCCGACCAAAGCGAGCCATCAAAAGTTAGGATTAAGTATGAATTATCCCGCACTCAACGGGCGAGATCAACAGGGTTTGCTGGTTTTCTTTCTTCGACTTTAATTTATGCCGAACGGGATTCCGACCAACTATTCGCACAAATCCCGGCAAGGAACTTCCCAAACCCCCCGGATTTTATAGCTTGCCTGACTTTGTTCATCATGTCAAGGTAAAACCACAAGTTGTGATACGTGGCAAGCGTGGCCGCCGAGATCTCCCCCGCCGAGAACAAGTGCCGGATGTAGGCCCGGGAGTATCGCCGGCACACGACGCAATTGCAAGCCGCGTCCAGCGGACCATGATCACGGGCATAGCGGGCGCTCTTGATGGTCAGCTTGCCGGTTGACGTAAACACGCTGCCGTTCCGGGCGTTCCGGGTCGGCATCACGCAATCAAACATGTCGATGCCCAGCGCCACGCATCTGACAAGATCCTCCGGAGTTCCCACTCCCATCAGGTAGCGTGGTTGATCCTCCGGCAAATATTCCGCCACGCCTTCGGTCACGCCGTACAACTCTTCCTTGGGCTCGCCCACCGAAAGCCCCCCGATCGCGTAACCGTCAAACCCGATCTCGCCTATCTCCATCGCGCTTTCCTGCCGCAACCCCCCGTCAGTCCCGCCCTGCACGATCCCGAAAAGGCTTGGACCCAGTTTCGCCTTCTCGGAATCCTGGCACCCTCGAATTGGGAAAGAAGCAACATTCTCCGTAAAGAATTTCTTCGAGCGATCAGCCCAGCGCCCCGTCAGTCGGACCGACCGCTTCAGCGCCTCGTGAGTGGCAGGATATTCGACGCATTCGTCCAGGGGCATGATGATATCCGAACCCAGTGACAACTGAAACTCAACAACCCGTTCGGGCGAAAAGAAATGTGGAGAGCCGTCCAGGTGCGAGCGGAACCACACGCCGTCGTCGGTCACCTTCCCCAGCCCTTTCAGGCTCATGACCTGGAAGCCGCCGCTATCGGTCAGAATCGGATGGGGCCAGCTCATGAAGTGGTGGAGGCCTCCAAACTCGCGCACCATTTCGTGGCCCGGACGCATGTAGAGGTGATAAGTGTTGGCCAGAATGATCTGAGCGCCGACTTCTTCGAGCTGCGCCTGAGTCATGGCCTTCACGGCTCCAGCCGTACCGACCGGCATGAAGATGGGAGTTTCGACATCCCCGTGCGGAGTGTGCAGGATTCCGGCCCTAGCTCCCGTGCTCTCATCTTTGGCGACGATATTAAACTTCAATCCCATCGTGTATTCGTTACGGTCCCGCCAGGGCGAAAGCCTGTGGTTCATCGATCAAGCAGGTTTTGGTTCTGATTGAGTCGAAGGACAATTGTTACCACAAATGCTGGCAAGTGCGAAAAGCAAGAGGGCACCGATTTATCGGGGCCCCTTCGCGAGTTCCAGCAACGTCATGAATCATCAGGCCTAGCTGCTGAAAGAAGGTCACCCGTCATGCGGAGCGAAGCGATGCATCTGCAGGATCTTCGTAACAACAAACAAAGCAGATCGCTCAGGATGACGTCGTGCAAGGGTTTTCGGCAGCCTGCTAGGCCAGCATGGCAAATCCGACTTTGACGATAATCAGTAAAATCCACGCCCCAGCAAAAGTTATAAAGATCGAACTGGCCTTCACCTTGTTCCGCGCCACCCGGGAGAGCCCTATCGCCAGCAGAACCAGGAACCAGAGGATGATAATATCCAGCGAACTCGCGAGCGCAAGAACGGCGTGGGAAGTGGTCAGCGGGTTCAGGAAAAATGCCAGGTTGGTCGGCGCCGGACTCGAGGGGTTGAAACTCGCAGGGTCGCCAAAAATCATGACCGCAATCGCCATCACTCCACCGACAATGCTGGGCATATAAGCGTAGCAGGTTGCCGAAAACACTTCCTTGAATTTAACGCCTGCCCCGAAAAAGCCGTTCAAGGCCACCAGCCCGAGTCCCGCGACCACCAGCATAAAAACCGGGATACCCAGCACGCCACTGATTTGCGCTATGACGCCGGCAATCGCCGCCCCTCGGTGAACGGCCTCGTTCAACTGCGCGGCCCCCATGTTGGCGGCCTGGCCGCTCTGGGCCAGAGAATGGCGAATGACTCGTTCCATGCCGATTTTCGTCAGCATTGTCTCGACGACGGCCATCGAAACAAGGACCAGTAAAATGAGCGGAGCAACAAAGTCCGGCTTGCGGGCAATATCTTCAAACGTTTCGCCGGGCTCGATAAAGACGCCGATCAGGCGGCTAAGGAAAGGCTTCGAAGGCGCGGCTTCCTGGGCGTCAGGCGCAGAATCAGTCGGGTTCATCAGAATCCTCAAGGAGAGCAGTTTTCACAAGCCTCAGTCTTGTGCTTGTGGCCGTACGCTTGCTTCTAGCCCGAACTCAGAAAAGGAAACCTTCCACCCTAAAGCTGAACCGGAAATCCGGCTCGACACCACTTCCTTCCCGCCCGCCAAAAATCATTCGTTCACGGTGGCGTCGAGGAATGCACGGAGCTTGCGGCTGCGCGACGGA
>JAKASH010000294.1 GCA_021828225.1 Acidobacteriota bacterium
TCCTCTTACTTTACTTACATCAAGCAGCCGATTCCGCAACCGGTTCCCTTCAGTCACGAGCACCACACGGCCCAGCTTGGGATCGATTGCCGTTATTGTCACACCTCAGTAGAGACTTCTTGGTATGCAGGCATGCCCCCGACTCAGACCTGCATGACTTGCCATTCACAAATCTGGACGAATGCGGCAATGCTTGAGCCGGTACGTGAGAGCTACCGGACCGGCGAGTCGATCTTGTGGAACCGGGTGAACGCGCTGCCTGACTTTGTCTACTTCAACCACAGCATTCATATCGCTAAAGGAATTGGCTGCACGACGTGTCACGGGCAGATTGGAAAGATGCCGATCACCTGGCGGGCACACACTCTCTACATGAGATGGTGCATCAACTGTCATAAACATCCGGATCGTTACGTCCGGCCCAAGAAGGATGTCTTCGATCCCATTTATATGCCGCCTCCTGACCAGATTGCCATGGGGCGGAAACTGGTGAAGGAGTACCACATAAGGAGCCTCACAAGTTGCGACACGTGCCATCGATAAAACGCATACATAGGGATAATCAATGAAGGATAACAACTTCATCGACCTTGCCTCAATTCGGGCAGGCCTGGAGAAAGACGGCAAGAAGCGCTTTTGGAGAAGCCTGGAACAACTGGCCGAAACCGATGAGTATAAGGAACTCGCACGTCACGAGTTCTCTCAAGCCGCCGCCAAGAAGCCAGGTTCCGGAGTAAGCCGGAGAAACATGCTGAAGCTGATGGCCGCTTCCGCAGGGCTTGCGGGATTGAGCGCTTGCACGAAACTTCCCATCGAGCATATCGCGCCTTACGTGAGACCTCCCGAAGAGTTTGTCCCCGGACATCCGCTGTACTATGCAACGTCGATGCCCCGGCCTGAAGGCGGCGCGGTGGGTTTGCTGGTGAAGAGCAACATGGGCCGTCCCACCAAGGTGGAGGGGAACCCTGATCATCCTGCGAGCCTGGGAGCCACCGATGCTTTCGCACAGGCTTCAGTGCTGGATTTCTGGGACCCGGACCGCGCACGATCTGTCCTCCACGAAGGGGCGATCACCAATTACAGCGATTTTCTCACTTTGCTCATGCAGTTGCGCAATCAGTACCTCACGCAAAACGGTGCAGGGTTTCGCGTCCTGACTGAAACGGTAACATCACCCACTCTGGGAAGCCAGCTTCAGGCACTGCTGACGGAATTGCCGCAGGCGAAGTGGCACCAGTACACGCCCATCAGCCGTTTCGCAGAGCGGGAGGGTGTGCGGACGGTCTATGGCGAGTACCTCAGCACTTATTACAGGTTTGACCAGGCTGAGGTCATCGTGTCGCTTGACGCGGACTTCTTAGGCGGTGGGCGCGGCGGAGTGCGCTACGCCCACGACTTTGCAGACAAGCGGAGAATTACCGATACGCACAGCCCGATGAACCGACTGTACACGGTCGAATCCATGGCGACAATCACCGGCGCCACAGCCGACCACCGGATTCCGATCAAGCCCAGCCAGGTTGAGGATTTTGCCAGGGCTCTCGCGGCCGCCGTGGGGATCAAGGGAGTCAATGGAAGTGCACAGGCCCCATCGGACGTGCCGGCGGATTGGATCCCCGGTATTGCACGCGACCTTCAACAGCACCAGGGAACAAGCCTTGTCATAGCAGGAGAGCAACAGCCGCCTGTCGTCCACGCCCTGGCCCATTCCATCAATGATGCTCTCGGGAACGTCGGGAAAACTGTCGTCCATACCGATCCGATCGAAGCCCAACCTGTTAACGAGATGGAATCGATTCGAGAATTGGTAGGCGATATGAACGCAGGAAAGGTGGAAACCCTGCTGATTATTGGCGGGAATCCTGTCTACAACGCTCCTGCTGATTTGTCCTTCGAAAAGGCACTTCAGAAAGTAAACCTGCGCCTGCGCCTGGGGATCTACAATGACGAAACCTCTTACCAGTGTCATTGGTTCATCCCTCAAACACACTATCTCGAGTCCTGGAGCGACGAACGTGCCTATGATGGCACGGCCTGCATCGTTCAGCCCTTGATTGCGCCGCTCTATGACAACCGATCAGCTCACGAGATTCTTGGAGCGCTTCTTGGAAATCCCGGCCGCACACCGCACGAGTGGGTGCGAGGTTATTGGGCGGATCAAAAACTGGCAAAACCGATTGAATATGAAACGTTCTGGGAAACGTGCCTTGAACGAGGAACTGTTGCAGGAACTGCTTTCCCAGCGAAGAGCGTAACTCTGAAACCGGATTTTGCTGCCAGTCTGGCACAAGCGGGAACCGCGAGCACCGGAAGTGTTTCAGGTTCGACAGGAGCCGCCGGTCCAATGGAGGTTGCGTTCCGGCCTGATCCGACGATCTGGGATGGCAGTTATACCAATAATTCCTGGCTTCAGGAACTTCCAAAGCCCTTGACGACGCTTACGTGGGATAACGCGGCGTATATCAGCCCGAAGACTGCTGAGCAACTCCGTGTAGTCCACGACGATGTCATCGAAATCATCTATGAGGGCCGAAAGCTCCGAATCCCGGTTTGGACGCTTCCCGGCCACGCCGACGACTGCCTGACGCTAACTTTCGGTTATGGCCGCGCTCGTGCTGGAAGAGTCGGCAATGGAACCGGTTTTAATGCCTATTCCATCTGGACATCAGACAAACCTGGATTTGGATCGATTCCCACTCCTAAGAAGACCGGCGACCGATACCATCTTGTAACGACTCAAAATCACGAGATCATCAACGAAGATGGACGGAAAGTAGAGATCGAAAGCGTAAACGCTTTCAAAAGAGATCTTGTGCGGGTGGCAACCCTTGACGAATTTCGGGCAGCCCCGGACTTCGCAGCCGATCCGCCGGAAGAAACGACCCAGGCCCCCAACCTGTATCCTCCTTATGACTACAGCAAGGGATACCAGTGGGGCATGTCCATCGACTTGAACAGTTGTGTAGGCTGCAACGCCTGCGTGGTGGCCTGTTACGCTGAGAATAACATTGCCGTGGTGGGCAAAGAACAGGTCGATGACGGGCGCATTATGCAGTGGATCCGCGTGGACACCTACTGGCGCGGCAGCCTGGAAAATCCTGAAACCTATCATGTCGTGATGCCGTGCATGCACTGTGAGAATGCACCCTGCGAGTATGTCTGCCCGGTCGGCGCAACCATGCACAGTCCCGGAGGCTTAAACCTGATGGTTTACAACCGCTGTGTCGGGACGCGGTATTGCTCGAACAACTGCCCTTACAAGGTCAGAAGGTTCAACTTTTACCTTTACTCTGACTGGACCACCCCCAGTCTTTACGGTGTTCGAAATCCCGACGTTACGGTTCGGAGCCGCGGTGTAATGGAAAAGTGCACGTACTGCGTGCAGCGGATCAAGGAAGCTGAAATCAGGACCCAGGTTGAAAACCGAACCATTCACGATGGCGAAGTCGTAACCGCCTGCCAGCAGGTCTGCCCAACCCAGGCTATTGTTTTCGGCAACATCAACGATCCCAAGAGTAAAGTCGCCAACCTTAAGGCTCAATCGAGGAAATACGTCTTGCTAGCAGAACTCAACGTCCGCCCGCGAACGTCGTATCTGGCGCGGCTAAGAAATCCGAATCCGGAGATCAAGGAGTAAGGGGATGGCGGCAATGGATCACGAAGATGTGGCTACGCTGGTTTCCCCGGGAAGCGAAGTCCTTGGTCCCGGCCACAGTTACGGGTCGGTAACCGACAAGATCAGCGCTATCGTTCTCACCCGAGGCACAGGCAAGAAGTACAAGCTTGGCTTCGGAGTAGCGGTGCTGCTGTTATTATTGCTCAACTTCGGCATCACGGTCTTGCTGGCAGAGGGTGTTGGAATCTGGGGAATCAACATTCCGGTCGGCTGGGGTTTTGCTATCGTGAACTTTGTCTGGTGGATCGGAATCGGTCACGCCGGCACGCTGATTTCAGCTTTCCTGCTGCTCATGCGCCAGAAATGGCGAACCTCGATCAACCGGTTTGCTGAGGCTATGACCTTGTTCGCGGTTGCCTGTGCTGGCATGTTTCCTTTGCTCCACATGGGCAGGCCGTGGCTTTTTTACTGGCTGTTTCCCTATCCCGACACAATGGGCGTGTGGCCGCAGTTTCGTAGCCCTCTGGTTTGGGACGTTTTCGCGGTCTCGACGTACGCAACGATCTCACTGTTGTTCTGGTACGTTGGTTTAATTCCCGACCTGGCAACCCTCCGGGACCGCGCAACAAAGAGGTTTAAGAAAATTATCTATGGCGTGCTGGCACTAGGTTGGCGCGGGTCTGCGCGGCACTGGAAGCGTTATGAGATGGCAGGGCTTCTGCTGGCAGGAATTGCGACGCCGCTGGTTGTCTCCGTCCACACCGTTGTGAGCTTCGACTTCACCGTTGCAATTGTCCCGGGCTGGCATAGCACGATATTCCCGCCCTACTTCGTTGCCGGCGCCATCTATTCGGGATTTGCAATGGTGATTGCGCTCGCCGTGCCGCTGCGGAAGTACTACGGGCTGGAAGATTTTCTGACCCTCCGCCATCTTGACAACATGGGCAAGATCCTGCTGGCAACCGGCCTGATCGTTGCATACAGCTACGTCGTTGAAACCTTCATGGCTTTTTACAGCGGCAACAAATTTGACATTTTCACGGTCATGGACAGGATGACGGGCCCGTACGCACCGGCTTACTGGATCTTAATCGCCATGAATCTTGTCATCCCGCAATTGTTGTGGTCATCGCGAATCAGGCGCAACCCCTTGTACCTCTGGCTGTTGTCCTTCTCCGTGCAGACGGGAATGTGGCTGGAGCGTTTTATAATCATTATAACGAGTCTGCATCGTGACTATATTCCTTCATCGTGGGGAATGTATTATCCCACGCGATGGGACTGGATCATCTTTATCGGCACGATCGGTCTATTTTTTACCCTCTTCTATCTGTTCATTCGCTTCCTTCCAATGATCTCCATTTTCGAGATGCGCGATCTGGTTCATAAGACCGCCGAGGAGGCCAAGCCTTAGATGATTAAGAGCCAAACGGTTTACGGATTGATGGCAGAGTTTTATTCGGCAGAAGAACTTCTGGAAGCCAGCAGGCGCGCGCACGAAGCAGGCTACCGTAAACTGGACGCCTACTCGCCTTTTCCCATCGAGGGACTTGCGGAAGCCATCGGCTTCCATCGAACGCG
>JAKASH010000295.1 GCA_021828225.1 Acidobacteriota bacterium
TGAAACGCCGCCTGGGCTCGGCTCGGCGAAGCCGAACGAGCCAGGAGACAAGCGAAGCGCGGCAGGAATAAGTTCAGCATGGCGTCGCTACAGCAACAAACCTGAGCGGTCCGGGGCCACCGCTAAACCAACTATTGAAGTTTGCTTTCCGACTTGTCGCTTGAGGCCAGGAGTTCCTCCACCTGGTCGAGGAACGTGGCAAGTTGGGCCGACGTGCCGATGCCCCCCGAGCGCCATTCGACCATAGGTCTGACCATCGCTAACTCGCTGGCGCCCTGCGACAGCTCCTCCAACTTGTGGTCCGTGATATCGCGTTGTCGCAGGTAGTACTGGCCCCATCGTGTAAAGGCCAGGATCCACAGCGAGACCACCAGGGCACCGTCCCACCGTGTCCAGTCAGACGTGCTGGCGAGGGGTTGTTGTATGATCCGCCTCTGCCGCTTCAGGATCGCCTGCATCGACTTCAGGCCGGCTTGCTGTCGCTCGGGGCTGCTATAGGCGAAGAGAAACGCGGTGATGTTGGTCGTCTGGCCCTCGCGCGTTCGGTCAAACAGCCGTGGCCGGTCCTTCGATTGCGGTTCCAGTATGCCGGCAAGCTCCTGTGTCCAAATCTCGCAAGCATCGTCGATGTTGGCGCGGTCACTCTCCAATAATGGTGAGATCACGTCCTGGAACAGCCACGGCTCGGTCCAGGTCAGTTGATGCATATGGCCCCGCATGGTGTCGACTAGGCGCTTCAGTTCTTGGGTGGAGATCATTGCCGGCAGGGCTTCGTGCAGCGCCGCGACTAGGACTTTATAGATCTCGGTCTTCTTCGGATTCCGCGCCGCATGATGAACCATCCAGCCCAAGGCGCGCACCCGCTCCTGGTAGGCAAAGGCGGCCAGCGACTGCAGCACGTTGGCAAGTCCTTCCGGTTTTTCCAGCTGCATTTTAATCGCATTCAACCCCATCCATTGCAGCAGACCATTGCCGCTACGAACGAGCCGATCTCGCTGCCCCTCGCTGATGTCGAACTGTACCGACAGCGAAATCTCGCTGATAATCTGGCTCAATAGGGACAGACGCACCGCGTCGGAGCCTTGAGGCTCCATTGGTACGCTAGCCATGTGGGCTTCGGCGATCGGCAGCAGAGCGTCTGGGGCATACCACCACAGAAACTTGATGGTGTAGTACTCCGCCCAGGTCAGGGCTACGTATTTTGTCGGATGGAACAAGTGCTCCGGGTCATAGGGGCTGTGTAGCAGGATCTCGATCGGCTCCCGAAAGAGCCGGGCGTCCGTCACGGCCAGTTCCTTGTCCACCCCGTCGTGCGCGCGGTTGAACGATTCATCGAGGAATCGCGCCAGGAATTCTAGAAAGCGACGCTCGGATGCCAACTCGTGAATGCAGCGGTCCTCGGTGTGTGAATGCGCAAGCACCTCGCCGAGCACATCCCAGGTCGCCGTGAAGTCCACGAAATTGCCCGCCTGCGAATCCAGGCAATTGCGCGGGCCTGCCTCCTCAGGCAGCGCGAGCGAGTCATCCTTGAGCAGGTTCAGCACCGCCATCCGCTCCTTCAAGAGATCGCCGCTCAAGCCTTGTAGGGACCGCTCGCCGGTCCATACGCTGAGCGCGTCGCCTGCCTTTGCCTTATCGAGGAAGCGTAATGGCTCGTAGAGTCGCGGCGCCGCCAACGGCACCGTAGAGTCGAAGAGAAGCCGCATGGAGGGATTCTCTGTCTCGCCTTCGGGCTGTGCAGCCTTTGCCTCCTGCACCAGCCCGGATTTGTATTGCTCAACCGTGAGCAGGACATCCGCAGGGATTGGGGTGACTAGCAACGGGTAGTTCTCGGCAGCTTTCTGAAACGAGTTGGATAGGTTGAAACCTGCGACTGGTAGGCCGTCTGGTCCCATGATCAGGATGTAGCGGTCATGCAGCCGACCGTCCTTCAGGCCGTAGATGCGTAACTTGATACGCTTCAGTAGTTGGCGGTTGTGCTCACAGTTCGCGACCAGATTATTAATCCGGCTCCGGGTTGACTTGTCCGGTTCGTCAGGCGAGGATTCGCCTTCTTTGGATGGCTTGGGGAGGGACCTGAAAACGATGTAGTTGGCTTCCGGTGCCGCACAGAGCAACACCAAACCTAGGCCTGCGGACTCAAAATAGGGATCGAAAATGACCACCTGGTGCTGCTGGTACTTGGCTAGGAGTACTTTGAACCACTCCACGAATTGCAGCCGTCCCTCGCCATCGCTCGGTCCCCACCGCGGGAAGAACTGCCCGTCTGACTTCGGTGGATGGAGCCTCTCAAAAAGAGAGATAAGATCACGGTTTGCGGGAACCCAAGGGTCCGCCTCACGCCCACCAACGCGGCCGGCGAAACCGTGATTGCCGCGACTGATTGTCAGGGCTGCCTGTACCCGTGCCGACTCGACCCGTCGAGCCGTCTTTTCCAGCCAGTCGAACTTGACCGGGCCAGCCCCGTGATCCACCACATGACCCTGAAGACGGATCTCTCGAACGTACCCGACTCGCCACCGGCAACACAGCGTGCCTTCGGGGGAGCGGTTGCTCTGGGCGCCGAATATCTCCAGCTCTGCGCTGTCGGTCATCGCCCCCAGCTGTTCTCCTACCTCAAAGCTACACTCAAACGCTCCATCTGCATGGCGCTCTGCGGAGGCGATGCCAGAGTAGATGATCTGGGCATTATTCGCCACGCTCAGGCGGAAATGGAAGCCGCTAAAGTGAGGCACCTGCATTGGATTGAATCGGGCGAGCAGGGTGCGTCGGGCGTCCGCCCAACTCACGTCCAGCAACCGCCGCTCAAAGTCGTCTAGTGCAGGAAAGACCAGCATCTCGAGGTCACCAAACCGCACCGTATCTGCGCCACCGAAGTCGAGACCTGTATCGGCGTTGAGATGCTCGACTGCCAATGCGGTCAACGCGACGTCATAGTCCTGACCGAGCCGGAACAGCGCCCCCTTGTCGGTCTGGGTGATCGAAGCGCTGAAGGCCCCAGCTCCGCCATGCGGGCTGGAGGGCGAACGCCAGTCATGCGCGTCGCGGTTGAGCAGATAAGCGACGGGGCGGTAGACCAGGTCATCGGCGGCGAGCGCAGTCGTTCCGAACCGTGCTCTTAACTTGTCCGAGAGTTCGAGTTCCAATTCTTCGCTGATTGCCGAAACCGTTCGTCCGGCGCTCAATTGCTGTACGAGGTCCGCGCAGTGGGTACTCTTTAGGTACAGGTTGAGCCGGACGACCTGTGTCTGCACTTGACCGCAGGACTGGAAGTTATCATCGACGCTAGAGGACCAGCATTCACTGGAATACCAGTAGGGGACCAAGCGCCCGTAGATAACCCGGTTTTCAATCGATTGCCTGGACTTGATCTGCAAGATCCACATCTGCAGTGCGCAGTGGCGGGCGTCCTTCAAGAACAGCCGCGCCAGCCGGCCGTCGTTGAGTAGGTCGTCTAGTACAGGAGCCATAGATTTCTCATTAGCAACCTTCCGCATTCTCACTGTCCTTTTGCCGGCGGCGCTGATTGCCAACTTCCGCTTCAGCCCGCATGGAGACGTTCAGTTTCATTGCAAACAGCAACCCAATTCCACCGGGCGCCGAAGCACCGCTTACCATTCATGGAATCTGTATCGCTACCAGTTTCAGTCAAGGCCGCCTGACTCCGCTATGTCCACCAAGGTTGGAATGTGCGGGCCATACTCGACAGTCACCGGGCCTTCCGTCATATCCGCAATTCGGACTCCGCTACCGACTTTCCGCGCGTACTTAGCATACAACATCTTTGCCCGGATGATCTCGTAACTATATCCGCGCCCCATGCGGTTAGCGACCTTGGTCAGGCCATTCAAGCCTTCCGTGTAGGCGTTCGTGATCCGGCTGGGTGAGTCCCAGTAGGCAAAGATGTCCTCGTAATGATTGTGAACTGTCTTGGCCAAGCTACGGAAGCCATCCAGCCCCGTGTCAGGTAGCGTGTTTTCCCATGCCTCAAACGCCCGCATGGCGGACTCCTTGATCGGTTCATCGTAAATCCGATAAAAGGCTTCCTTGAAGTTATAGGCAACGGCAAGTTCTGGGATCACTTGCCGAACAACTTCAAGAGATTCCGCTTCGGCTGGGGTGAGATTCTGGGGACGCTTTAAGGTGAGCCACCGGATCGACTTCTTGACCTTGATACGTTCTGTCTTGTCCAGCGTCGCCTGGTACTTCTTGCGCACCGTTTCCAGCGCTTCGGACGCCATTGCAACCACATGGAACTTGTCGATGACCAGACGGGCATTCGGCAGGTACTTGCTGAATGAGCGTTTGAACGGGCGCCACATGTCCGTGCAGACCCACTCCACCTTTTCTTTGTCAGGCAAGTTCTTGAAGAAGGGCTTCAGATGTTCCTGTGTCCGGAACTCCAGCATCTGAAATGCGTTGTTCGTCGCAAGGTTTGTGATGACGCATCGCATGCCCCCGGCCAGATTAACCTCATCTATGCCCATGATGACTGGGGTTTCGTAATGAACTGTGCGTTCCAAATCATTAATCAGGTCCAGGGCGATATTCTTGATGGTATTGACCGCCAGCCCGGTCTGCTCGGCGAGCGCATGGAAGGTCATTCCAAGACAGCGCTCCCGAATGGCGTCCACCAGCCTTTTGGTGGCACGGCGCTTTTCATCCAGAAACGTCAATTCCGGGGTAACCATTACTCCGCAGCTTGTGCAGCGATAGCGTGGCCGGGAGATTTCCAGACGTACCGGCTGCATTTGCATCGGCGTATCAGCGAACACATTCGTTCGGCGGCCATGCCGGTACATGGGTTTGTCGCAATCAGGGCATTGCGGCAAATAACCATCGGCCACGTTGGCGACAACGATGATGCACTTGTTGCCTGTACGAAGATCGACAGGAACAACGCCGGGAAGGTTCAACAGATCAAACACCAAGGTCGTCCAGATCGATGTCGCGGCACTCCCGGATCAGATCGTAAATCACGTCGGTCAGGGCGGACATTGCCTGACGGTCGGACTTGAGCACTAGAGTGGCCAGCTTTTGATGTGAGGTTAGTGCGCGAACCACGCCTTGCTGTACGGCGCCTGGCAAATTTCCCTTCAGCGCCTGCTCCCGGCTGTTGTTTTCCACCTGAGCCATCACGATATCGTTTTCCCGCGCAATCGCAACGATGTGATTGACGAA
>JAKASH010000296.1 GCA_021828225.1 Acidobacteriota bacterium
GCGCCCGGCGCCAATCAGGCCCACTTTGCAGGCATCGGGGCGCGCCAGGTACCGGGTTGCCACGCCGCTTGCAGCTCCGGTTCGGATGCGGCCCAGGTGGTCTGCTTCCATCACCGCCTGCAAGTCACCTGATTCGGCATCGAAAAGAAGGACCAGAAAGCGTGCGCCGCCCGATGCGACCGTATAGATCTTCATCCCCACCAGATGCTCGTCTGCCAGAGCGGCGGCCATGTAGTGGAGCGAAAACCCAGGCAGGAAAATTCTCTCACGCGACCGATTGACGGTTGTGCCGCCATGCTGAGCCACAAAGCTGGCCTCGACGCATTCAATCGCCTGCTTCATCGGAAACAGTTCCCGAACATCTTTTTCAGACAGGAAAAGAGCCATCCGTCCTCCTGATTTTCAGTAGAGCCAGTGTATGATTGCCCAGCCGGCCAGACCGATTGCTGCAACAGCGGCGGCATATGGAAAAGCCGTGCGCAACAAGGGAATCTTGTACAGAAAAGAAGTCTGCCGCCACTTCTTGTTTTGTACATCCAGGACCGGGCGGACCAGTTCCCATACCAATTCAAGGAACAGCCGCCGTGCTGCCTCGCCCAGTTCTGCCTGGGCGGCCGAGGGCGTGCCAATATAACCCATCCGGTTTCCCAGTTGCAAAGGGTAGTTCTTGTGCAGCACGTCAACCAGGCCGAATCTTGCGGCCGGCAAATTCGCATAGACCGGATTCACCAGCTCCGGCCGCAGGAGAAGAATCAGCGAAGTTTCCCACATCCCGGCATGAGTATCTCCGGGGAGCGCTTCTCGCTCAGCCTCCGTAAACGGGCGTCCCAGGATGGCTTGCAGGCGATCGGTGTACCGGCCGCGCATGAATTTCCAGAGCACGAGTCCGCTGACCGAGAACATGCGAACCCTGTAGCGCCTTGAGACCGCGGCCGCAGCTTCTTCAAGAGCCACAATGTGGCGCGGCCCTCCGTGGCCATTCAACACCACCAGATAGCGGAAACCGTGGCGGGCCAGCGCCGCGCCGTAATCAAGCGTTACGTTGCGGACCGTGCGCGCCCGCACCAGGAGTGTCCCGGCGCGGTCAAACGCCGAGGCTCCAATGGGAAGGCTCGGGCCGATCAGAACCGTCCAGCCGGGCTTTTCTTCGAGGATGCGCACTGCGAGTTTCGTGCAGACGGAATCCGCCGTGAAAAGGTCGGTCCCGATGGGGAGATGCGGTCCGTGTTCCTCAAGCGGACTGACGGTGAAGAGGACAACCGCGCGAGTGTGGTCAAGCGCCTCAAGCTGAGTGAAGCTGAGTTCCTCGAGGCGAAAAACGCCACCATTCTGCGGCTGGGCGCCCGGCGGTTTATCAATGGGGAGAGGAGCTTCCGACATTCTCCGCAGGCCTCTATTCAGCAGGGTTGGGCGAACGTTCGTAGGGCACGCCGGGAGCTTGCGGGGAACGTTCGATCTCCCGGTCGAAGCTTTCGAGTATTTCTTTCCGCCTCTGCAGCAGGCGACTGGTCCTGGCGGGAAGCAGCGCCTTCAGCAGCAACACGTGAGTGCGATGGATCAGAAGCCAGCGGTACCGCCAGAGATAAGCGCCTGAAACAGGCAGGGTCAAGGCGTAATAGCCTGCCATTGCTCTGCCCCACCACTGGTGAACCAGAAAGATCTGAGCGGTGTAAAAACTCAGAATAATGAAGATACGCAGCAGCCACTCGACTTTGGGGTCCCTTTTCGGGGACTGTTTGAGCAGGCCGCTGATCGAGAGGACGATCCCCGCCGGTATATGATTCACCAGGCCATAAAGGGCCACGGGAAATCCGAGCACGGTCTCAGCCCACGCCGCCGCCGTCTGGAGGCCGGACGTTAGCCAGGAACCAGAGGCCTCAACGATAAATTGTCCCATTGAGTGTTGCCGCCGCGCCTCGCGGTAATGGTTCATCGCTTCACGCAGTTCGACCAGGCGCGCGGGATCCGTGCGATTCTGCTCATCAATCCACGTCCTGACAAAGCTGCTGAGTTGGAATTCCTCCACCCGCTGCTTCCAGTCCGGACGCCGGGCCCATTGCTGCTCGAGATGTTCCCGCGACAAGCCTTCCAGTTCCCGGGCGAAACGCTCCGCCTCCGGCCCTGGAAGGGCAAAGACGTTTGCTCCGGTTGCGCGCTGAACCATTTCCGCCAGGCGCCGCGGAGCTTCCGCAACGTCCTCGCCGATCCTGGGCAGAAATGGCTGGACCTCAATGGGGCCGTCAACATAAATCAGCGGTTCTGAGGCGCGGCGTTTGCTCCTGAGGAACCAATGGACCGGGTACAGGGCGGGCTGCATCTGACCCTGCCCCGGCAGGATGGCTTCCAAAGCAAGCCGGGCGGCGAAGTCAGCAACGGGCGTTCGCCGGCCGTTATTTTGTGCAGGTAGCCCGGCAAATAGCGCGAGGACTTCCTGATTTGCCAAAACGTCCAGGCAGGGATCGAGCAGAGAGTCCTGTTCCTCCGCAAGGGAATCGTAGATTTGTATTCCCAACGCCCGGACTGCCAGCTTCCCGAAGATGCCGCGCATCGCCGTGGAGGGAAGCAGGCAGTGGACCTGCCGCTCAAGGGCCGCAATAAGAAGAAGTGCGGCCGACAGGCTCTGCGGGTGAGTGACGAGAAGGATGGCCGGGCCGCCCTGCTCGATCTTTTCCCGGTTGAGCAGCCGCAGCCTGGGAAAGATGAGCCTGACTCCCAACCAAAGGATCCTCCTGATCCCACGATAGAGGGCGGGAATGCCATGAGGCCTGACTGGAAGCGGGTTTTGCGTGTTCAAAGCCTTTCCTCTTGCCGTAAAGCCAGCCCGGATGATTCATGAACGCTGAGTCTTATCTGCGCTGCCTCTGTTGGGGCATTGCTTTGCTTTCCCAGCCATCCACTGTTCCAATAGGCCGCACGATGGTATTGAACAGCCCATAAACTCTCTGAAACTTGTTTCCGTTATCACCCAGAAGCCGCAGGCGAAAATAGGGAACGTTATCGATGGTTTCGGTCCGTATCGGGAAAACCCCCTTCAATCCGCCTTGCACAAATGAGGTGACGTAACGATGCCTCTTCACCCACCAGGTGAAGACTCGGATATGAGTAAAATCGAATTCGAGGGTTCCCTCCCGGTCGGCGACCAGATACTGAGGCACGTTGGCGTCACCGTCCCGGACCGTGTTCAGAACGAACCATGCGACAACATTGTCATTAGCGGCGTACTGAGAAATCGCCTGGGGAATATCGAGCGTGATCATGCGGCCCAGCACCCAGCCGGCCCGCGAATCGGAACGAACCAGATACCAGACGTCGGAGATGGTAGGGGCGGAAGCGGCGGGGCTCACTCCGTTGCCGGCCGGCTTTCTTGCCACCACGCGGCGGTTAAAAATGTCCAGGGTCTGGCCTTCCGTGAACAATCCCAGCACCGGTTCGTCACGGCCGGGCGCCACATGAACGTTGGCCGCCAGACCCGCATGTCCCGTCGCCTGCACCTGCATGCCGGACATCTGATGAAGGAGTTCCTGTCCAGCCTCGAATATCTTGGAGGGAATCAGCTCCGTGGTGCTGACCCAGCCTTCGGTACCCCCGCTGAGACGGACTTTTGCCCAGTCGCCGCCAGTTCTCAAAATCTCAACGCGATCACCATACTTCAGGATCGCCACCGTTTCGTGTACCACCGCCGGGGTATTCAGCACATCGAGCGAGGGCGATATCACGTACTCCACCGCCAAGGGAGCTGCCGGCGTTGAAGTGTGGAAAAAGAGATAATAAGCGCCAACGCCTGCCAGAACAAGCAACGTAATGATGACAACCAACCTGGTTTTAATGGAGCCCTCCCGAATCGATTAACAAGATCCCTTCCTACGCCACTGCCCCGCCATCCGGGCACAAGCCAAGAATCTCACCCTGTAGTGTACAACCGGAGCGGCTTGAACGGAGTTGTTTTCGAACGAGGCGGGAAAACAGGAGCCTCGAAATCCCATTAATGCGCCGCGTATAGTCGCAGGCTTTTGAGCTAAGATCGTCTACAGGAACATTTGAAGAGGAGGCGGCCACGAAGATCGAACGTTTGACCATTCCCGGACCTGCAGGAAACCTTGAAGCGCTGCTCGAGTGGAATCCCGAGTGGAAGCCGCGGCAGCTTGCGATCGTATGCCATCCCCACCCGCTTTATGGCGGCACCATGCACAACAAGGTTGTCTTTCGGGCCGCCAAAGGGGCAATCCTTGCCAGGGTCCCTGCGTTTCGTTTCAATTTTCGAGGCGTCGGCCGAAGCGAAGGGAAATATGCGGACGGCATCGGGGAACGCGATGACGCTCGCGCTGCGCTGGACTTCCTCCAGAAGCGATTTCCGCAAATTCCCGTCTCGATGATGGGATTTTCATTTGGGTCCGTTGTTGCCTTAGCCGTCGGGGCGGCCGATACGCGGGTCAACTCCCTGGTGGGGATCGGCCTGCCGGCCAATTCAGCGGATTTCCGCTTTCTCCAGGAGGTTCGAAAGCCCAAATTGCTGGTTCAGGGCACTAAGGATCAATTCGGCTCCCGAGAGAAAGTGGAGAAGCTGTTTTCCTCTCTGCAGGATCCGAAGCGATTGCGGTTTGTGGAGGATGCCGACCACTTTTTGACGGGGAAACTGGCCGAGCTCCAATCAGAGATTCAGGAATTTCTCCGCGGGATCGGGAATCCATTACAATAGAGCTGTGGTGAGCGTCCGTCGCGTGTAAATCAACTGCCGGGGTGAAAAATGGAAGACAAAGAAAACGCTGAGCCCGAATCTCTTTACTGTCCTCTATGCAAGGTCAAAGTTGATGACCCACTCGTGTGCGGGGATTGCGCTGCAGTGATTTGCCGGCGGTGTGGAACCCCACTTGAAAAAGTCGATGAGCTGGGAGTGGGTTAAGCCCGGGCGTCAAGGTCGGTTTTCCAGCGGCGTTGCCATCTGCGCCGGAGGGCGCCGGTGGGGACACCGGCGCCTACAGCCGACCGCGCTACTTTAATTCAGAAAAGTCTTTAAGCGCACCCGCCGCCGACCTTCTGCCGGCCGTCACGAGAGCTTGGCCGTTTCTTTTTTCCTTCAAAACGCCACTAAATCTCTGGCTGCTTTTACCACATCCGCGGGCTGAGGCAGGGCTGCGTCCTCAAGGATGGGATGATAGGGAACATAGATGTC
>JAKASH010000297.1 GCA_021828225.1 Acidobacteriota bacterium
TCTGGCATGTCGGTTGCTGCGATTCCTCAAAGAACAAGCACGCGACGAAGCATTTCCAATCAAGCCAGCACCCCATCATGAAATCGATTGAGCCCGGCGAGGATTGGGGCTGGTGCTACGTCGATGAGGTGTACGTTGACTTCTCCTGAATGGCCGCCGCTTCCGTTTCCTGACTGGGAAGCCACCTGCGACACGCTCCACATGTGGACGCAGATCGTGGGCAAAACGCGCCTGGCGCTTACGCCGGTCGAGAACCATTGGTGGAACGTTCCGCTCTATGTCACGACCTGCGGCCTGGGCACATCACCTGTTCCGTTTCAACACGAGACGTTCGAGGTTGAGTTTGACTTCATCTCGCACAAGCTCGCCATTTGGACCAGCAAAGGGGACGCGCGGAGCATGGACCTGTTTCCGCGTTCGGTCGCGGATTTCTATCGCGAATATATGGCGTGCCTGAACTCGCTCGGAATTGAGGTGAGCATCCGTCCCATCCCGGATGAGTTTGACGATCCGACTCCTTTTGATCAGGATCAGCACCACGCTTCCTACGATACGCGGTACGTTGAGAACTTCCGGCGCATCCTGATCAGCGCTGACCTGGTTCTCAAGCAGTTCCGGTCGCGCTTTTTCGGCAAGTGCAGTCCTGTCCATTTCTTCTGGGGCTCATTCGATTTGGCCGTGAGCCGTTTTTCCGGCCGGCGCGCTTCGTTGGCACAGGATATAGATGCCATCACGCGCGAGGCCTATTCGCACGAGGTGATCAGTTGCGGTTTCTGGCCGGGCGATCGGAGATTCAAGCATCCGGCGTTTTATTCCTACACCAGTCCGGCCCCGTCCGGGCTTGAACATGAGATTGTGCGCCCGAGCACCGCACGCTGGGATACCCAACTGCGAGAGTTCATCATCAATTACGACGATGTTTGCACTGCCGAGTCCCCCGACCAGGCGATCCTCGACTTCTGCCAAAGTACTTACGAAGCGGGAGCGAAGCTCGCCCATTGGGACCGGGACGCACTCGAACGAAAGCCGTAGCACCTGGAGCACCGGCAACGGGAAGGCGCAGCTACCGGGATTGATTTCTGCTTTTGCGGGAAGTAGCCCGTGGCCTTCAGCCCTTTTTCCTTGACAAACCTGGGCCTGTTTGTATGAAGATAAATGTGGAGTTTTGCCATTGCCAGGAGGCAAAAGGGAAGCACAAAAGTAAGAACAGACCTCGTTAGGCGAGGTTACCACGCAAACACAAGCCACTGCCCGGAAACCCGGAGACGGGCCAACGGGTAGAGCAGACATGGCCGGATTAAGGCTTTGTCTAAGGTGGCTATCCTCATGGGGACGGGGAGCGTACGTTGTGTGGAGCTGAAGCTCAGACCAGGAGGTTATCCGGCCGATGATTCGGCCCGGATTGAATTTTCTGCCCCGTGGGAGCATCAGCTCACACGGGGTTTTTAATTTTGCAGGCGGTTTCAAGCTCAGAGGTTTTCCGGGCTTGCGGAGAGCCGGTGCTGCAGCGCTCTCTCGCGGGAGAATCCAATGATTTACTTTACCGAAATTCAGAATCTGCCGGCTTATGATGTGATGGGTGCGTACCTGGGCCGCATCATTGACCTGGGGATTGACCCGAACCAGAACGCGCTTCGCGTGGCGGCCTACCTGGTCGAGACACTGGACAAGAAGCTGATCTATATCACCCGTGAGCAGATGCAGTCGATTACCGTACGTTCCGCGCAGACCTCGGTGACGCGCGCCGAGATCCACGCCAACAAGCCTTTTGGAGAACTGCTGCGGGTCAAGAAGGACGTCCTCGATCAGCAGGTGATTGACGTGAACCATCGCAAGGTGGTGCGGGTCAATGACATTGATCTGGAAATTCAGCCGACCGACGGCCACACGGAGCTGCGGGTGCTGGCTGTGAACGTGGGACTGGCCGCTGCCGTGCGCCGGCTGCTGCAGGGAGTGACGGCCAAGCATACCATCCGGAAGGTTTCCGGCTTTATTCCCTCCAAGACCATCCGATGGGAATTCGTTAACCTGATCGAGGCGGACGCCGCGCGCAGGCTGAAGCTCCGAATCTCCTACGAAAGGCTGGCGCGCCTTCATCCGGCGGATATCGCCGACATTCTGGAAGAGTTGAGCCGCGACGAGCAACGGTCTGTGATTGAATCGCTCGATCATGAGACGGCTGCGCAGGCCATCTCTGAGATTCCAACCTCCATGCAGGCCGCGCTGCTGCAAAGCATCCCGGTTGAGAAGGCAGCCGACATTGTGGATGAAATGGCGCCGGACGAAGCGGCCGACGTCCTCCAGGAAATGCCTCCGGAAACTTCGGCCAAGCTGCTGGCCGACATGGAGAAAGAAGGCGCTCAGGAGGTCAAAGAGTTGCTGGGCTTTGAGGAAGACACCGCCGGCGCCCTGATGACCACCCATTATGTCGCGCTGGATGCAACGGCGACGGTTGAGGATGTCATCGAAGCACTGAAAGAATTCGAGGGATCGCTCGAATCCGTTCATGCCGTCTTCCTGATTGACAAGGAGGAGCACCTGGTGGGCACTGTTCCCCTGGCGCGCATCCTGCTGGCGCCGGCCCGGACCCCGCTGAGGGAGCTTTCCAGGGAAGAGATTCGCAGCGTGCCGACGGAAACGGATGCAAGGGCGATTATCGACCTGTTCAGGAAGTATAACCTTCTGGCCCTTCCGGTGGTGGATGACAAGCAGCATTTGGCGGGCGTGGTGACGGCGGACGACGTCCTCGACCTGGTCGTAAGCCGCAGGTAGGCGTAAGCCCTGCTGACGGCCACCGCCGGATGCGCGTTCGACGGCTGAGAAGTCCCGTCGGCTCAATCTGCAATCGAAGCTTTCACGAACTCGCGCGGCGCCCGGATGCTTCGCATCCTGGGCAAGCGGGAGCATGCCACGCCGGTTGTTTGAGACCGGCGTGAATTTCAGAGTTATCCCTGAAAGGCGGACCGGCGACATCGGATCTCCGGCCCAGATTACCCATGGATCGCAAACGCCTGAAAAGGTTCCGGACAAGGTTGCTGATCTTTCTGGCCGTGGTGGGCCCGGGGATTATCACTGCCAACGTCGATAACGACGCCGGAGGGATCTATACCTATTCGGTGGCCGGGGCGCGCTTTGGCTACACGCTGCTCTGGACGCTGATCCCCATTACCATCGCGCTGATCGTGGTGCAGGAGATCGTGGCGCGCATGGGTGTGGTGACCGGCAAAGGGCTGGCGGACCTGATCCGCGAGGAATACGGCTTCCGGATGACCTTTATCCTGATGGTTTGCCTGCTGGTGGCGGACCTGGGCAACACGATCTCGGAATTTGCCGGGCTCGCCTCCGGGATGTCGGTGTTCGGCGCCAGCCGCTATGTGATCGTACCGCTCGGGGCGATCATTGTCTGGGCGCTGGTGGTGAAGGGAACCTATCGGTTTGTTGAGAAGGTCTTCCTGGTTGCCTGCGTCTTCTACATTGCTTACCCCATTTCCAGCTTTCTGGCACGCCCTTCCTGGTCTGAGGCGATGATCAACACCGTCAAGCCGGCGTTCCGGTTCGATCATAGCTACCTCTATATGATCATCGGATTGGTCGGAACTACCATTGCGCCCTGGATGCAGTTTTACCTGCAGTCGGCGGTTGTGGAAAAGGGCGTCAAGGTCAAAGATTGGATCTACTCGCGCTGGGATGTGATTGTTGGGTGCATCGCTACCGATGTGGTTGCCTTCTTTATCATCGTTGCCTGTGCGGCCACCCTCTACGCCAGCGGGCATCGCGACATCCAGAACGCCGGGGATGCGGCGCTGGCTTTGAGGCCGCTGGCCGGCCATGCGGCGAGCGCGCTGTTCGCCTTCGGGTTGGCCAACGCCTCGCTGTTTTCGGCTAGCATCCTGCCGCTTGCGACCGCCTACTACGTGTGCGAAGGCCTGGGGCTCGAGTCGGGCATCGACAAGCGCGTCGAAGAGGCTCCCACGTTCTACTGGCTCTATACGGGCCTCATCGTTCTCGGCGCGCTGGCCGTGGTGCTTCTCAGCGAGAGAATGCAGGTGCCCATTATCCTGCTTTCGCAGGTGATCAACGGCATCATGCTGCCCTTTGTGCTGATCTTCATGCTGCGCCTTTCGAACCGCCAGGACCTGATGGGCGATTACCGGAACACCCGGGCATTCAACATCATCGCCTGGATCACCTGCGTCACCATGATTATCCTCACGGCGCTTCTGCTGAGCTCGCTCTTCTTTCCCCATCTGTCCCCCTGATTCCGCAGGTGTGACGGCGTTTTATCTAGCCTAATAAACTAGGATTATGGAAGCGGGCGGCCGGCGGCGCAGCACAGGTTGCCGGGCTGATTCCTGCTGCCGGCAGGGCTGTCAAGGCGGGCAGACGCAGTTCCGGTTCGTTTCCGGTTCGTTTTTTTGCCGCTCCTTTGTTTTCAGCAACATGGCCCGCTTTGTTTTCCGGTTTGTTTCCGGTTCGTTTTTTCGGCTCTTCCTTTATTTTCAACAAGTTCGGTAGCTTCGTTTCCGGTTCGTTTCCGGTTCGTTTTTCTGGGTCATCGTTTGCTTTCAATAACTTCCCCGGTTCGTTTTTAAAAAAAAGAATTCTTTTTTCTTTTCTTGCGTCAATTAAAGCGACTATGTGCACAATTCACGATGACCCGTCTCGCTTCCTGGCGGTCTGCGTTCATCCTTGATGCCTCTGCCGCCTGGCCAGGTTCAGGTTGTACGGGCGCGCCTTGTGGGCGTCCGAGGGCGGGCACGAGACCCGCGCCTACCACCCGGCGGGCGGCGAATCCAATCGAAAAGACTAGCATAATAGCGTAGAGTTGTCAAGTCTTTTCTGCGGGCGCAGCGCGCCCAGGTTTGCGCCAGCACGGCCAGGGGAGAATCTCCCGAGGGGTCGCGAGGCAGAGGCAATTCATGAATTGCCTCTGCGGGCCGCGAATGCGAATTCCAATTTCATCCGGAGGCGATGCCTCCGGCTATTCTCTTCCGCCCCTTCGGGGCGACCGGGCAGAAGCGCCGCGACCCTGGAGAGATCGGAGAGGACGCCGCCCGTAACGCGGGGTAGCGGAGTTACCGCGGGGTGGCAAGATCTGCAAACTTTTGCCAAGGGCAGGCATCTAAGAAAAGGAGGGATAGGCATCCCAAAAGGTTTC
>JAKASH010000298.1 GCA_021828225.1 Acidobacteriota bacterium
ATGTTCGGCGTGCGATTGGCGATCCAGGTGTTCAGATGCTCCACCACCAGTTTCTGGATTTCGTTCGTGATGGGTTCCGCGTCCTCGATTTCCTGCCCGTATAGCTGTTTCCCCAGAGACCCGATACGCGCGGCCAGACCGGCTGGCTCTTTTTCTTTCTTTTTCTTGCGCGCCTGCGCGGTTCCGATGCCAAGCGCAATGACCGCCATCAGCAGCCCTGCCACAGTTTTAGCCCATCGGATCTTTCGCGATTGATCTTGTTGCTCAGTCACTTTTCCCTTTGCCCTCCCCGACCGTAGTCCTCAAATGAGAAGGGAGTGAATCTCCCTTCCCACATTAGATGCAAAAGAGCTGGTTTTACGCAAGCCGCTCGAAGGCTCGAACGATCTCCGCATCCTGTTCCTCGAAGACCGTCCGAAGGTCTAGCCGCAGCCGGTCATGTTCCACACGCGTGATGACGGGCGGCGCGTTCCGCCGCAACGCGGCTTCAAGTTGCTCTGTGCTGAGACTGCTGTGGGCAACCGTAACCAGCTTCGAAGCAAGCGACTGCCCCGGTGTCGAGCCGCCGCCAATCACCGACTCTCCATCCTCGACCCGGACGGAAAGCGAGGAGATCTCCGACAGCTTGCCGGCAAGCAAAGCCGCGCGCTCCGCCAGATCTTCAATCGGCAGCCGCATCATGCGCAGCGCCGGGACTGCATCCAGGTTTCCGTCCAGGTAAAAGCGAACCGTCGCTTCCATGGCCGCGATCGTCAACTTGTCTACGCGCAGGGCGCGGAACAGCGGGTTTTTGCGGATGCGATCCAGAAATTCTCGCTTGCCGGTAATTACTCCTGCCTGCGGCCCGCCCAGCAGCTTGTCTCCGCTGAACGTCACGGCATCCACGCCTTCCTTCAGGCTTACGCCCACCAGCGGTTCATCCACAATGCCTAGCGGACTGAGGTCGACAAGGCAGCCGCTGCCCAGGTCTTCGATCAGGGGCAGATGACGCTCGTGCGCCAGCTCGGCCAGTTCCCGAAGCGCGGGGCGCTCGGTGAATCCCACAATGCGGAAGTTGCTGGGGTGGACGCGCAGCAGCGCTTTCGTATTTTCATTGATCGCGCCGGCATAATCGGCAAGCCGTGTTCGGTTCGTAGTTCCCACTTCCCTCAGCGCAGCCCCGCTCTTGGCGCAGATATCCGGAATGCGGAAGGAACCGCCAATTTCAATCAGTTCCCCCCGTGAGACGATCACTTCGCCGCCTTCGGCAAGCGTGTTTAACGTGAGAAACACGGCGGCGGCGTTGTTATTCACCACCAGCGTTCGCTCCGCGCCCAGCAGTTCCGCAAACAGGCGGTCGGTGTGAGTGTCGCGCTTTCCTCGCACACCCTCTTCAAGGTCGTATTCGAGATTCGAGTAGCGGCCAGCGATTTCAGCCAGGTGCTCAATGGCTTTGCGGGCAAGGGGAGCGCGGCCCAGGTTGGTGTGGAGGATGACGCCCGTGGCGTTGATAACAGTTTGGAGCGAGTACCCCGCCAAATTCCTCGCCGCCGCCACGATTTCTTCTTCCAGCTTGGCGAACGAGAAGGCCTTGACGCTTCCGTTTGTAATGCCTTCCCGCAGACTCTGCAGGACGCTGCGGGTGGCCTCGAGAACAACCCGGTGGCCCAGCTCAAGTTCGAGTTGCTTCAGAGCGTCCGTGGCCAGTAACTCATCGACAGCCGGGATCTGCCGCAGCATGGCCGCCGCACTCGCATTGCTCTCAGTTCCCATAACCGTCCTCCCGGCCCCTCGGACCGGCGGGCAATCCCCAATTGCACATTGCTTGGTCATTTCAACACAGGAAGAGCAGGAGGGTCAACTGGAGGTGCCTTGCGAATGGCATCGGCCGGACCGATGGCACTCTCATTTTCTTTTGGATTAGGGCTTCGCGCCCTGAGGGAGTTATAATGGGCTATCTGGCACTCCCGGTTCCCCGGCAACGGCCGATGCGGAATCGACGGGGCTCGAAGCAGCCATCCACTGTGCGATTTCCCAATGTTGAATCCAAGTCAAAATCTCAGGAGTTTTCATGAAACCAATCACTCGTGCGTTACTAAGTGTCAGCGACAAGACCGGAATTGTTGATTTCGCCTCCGGCCTGTCCAAACTGGGCGTCGAAATCGTCTCGACGGGCGGCACCGCAAAGCTCTTGCGCGAGAGTGGCGTGAAGGTTCGTGATGTTTCCGAGCTGACCGGTTTTCCGGAGATGCTCGACGGCCGCGTCAAAACGCTTCATCCCAAGGTCCACGGCGGCATTCTGGCCATCCGGTCGAATCCCGGCCACATGGCCGCGTTGAAAGAGCACCAGATCAGCGTGATCGATCTGGTCGTCGTCAACCTCTACCCCTTCGAAAAAACCGCCGCCAAGCCGGACGTGAAATTCGAAGAGCTGATCGAAAACATTGATATCGGCGGGCCCACCATGATCCGCTCGGCCGCCAAGAATTTTGAGGATGTCGCGGTTGTGGTAGATCCGGCATACTACACCAGCATCCTCGAAGAAGCGCGCAAGGATGGAGGTCTTGACCGCGAAACGCGGCTGCGTCTGGCGCGCAAGGCCTTTGCCACTACTGCGGCCTACGACGGTTTCATCTCCACAACCTTGCAGCAGCGCGCGGAGCCGGGCCTGCCGAAAAATCTCCATCTGAATTTCCAGAAGGTCATGGATCTGCGCTATGGCGAAAACCCGCACCAGAGCGCCGCGCTCTATCGCAACAGCGCCGCCGCGGGCCGCGGGCTTGCGAATGCCCCCCAGCTCCACGGCAAGGAACTCTCCTATAACAACCTCGTCGACCTGGAGGCGGCATGGCGAGTGGCGCAGGAATTCACGGAGCCGATAACCGCCATCATCAAGCACACCAACCCCTGCGGCATTGCCACTGGCAAGACGCTGGCGGACAGTTACCAGCGCGCGCTTTCGGGCGATCCGGTCTCGTCATTCGGCTCCGTGATCGCGGTGAACCGCAAGCTGGATCTTGCCACGGCTGAAGAGATGGCCAAGCTGTTTGTTGAAGCCATCATCGCACCGGGGTTTGAGCCCGACGCGATCGAGCGGCTGAAGGCCAAGAAAAATCTGCGCCTGATTGATATGTCGGCGACGGCCGGCGACGAATACGGCCTGCAACTGAAGAGCGTGGGCGGTGGGCTGCTCGTTCAGACTCCCGACACCAGGGGAGCCAAACCCGAAGAGTGGAAATGCGCGGCCAAGCGCAAGCCCACGGAAGAGGAAATGCGCGCTCTGGTGTTTGCATGGCGCGTGGTCAAGCACGTCAAATCCAACGCGATTGTTTTCGGGCGCGACGGCATGATCGTCGGCGTCGGCGCCGGCCAGATGAGCCGCGTGGATTCCGTCAAGCTGGCGGCAATGAAAGCTCGTGACCTGAAGCACGACCTGAAAGGAACGGTGGTGGCTTCCGACGCTTTCTTCCCCTTCCCGGATGGCGTGGAAGAGGCCGCCAAAAACGGAGCCACGGCCGTGGTTCAGCCGGGCGGTTCCGTTCGTGACAATGAAGTGGTCGAAGCCGCCGACCGCCTGGGCATGGCCATGCTGATGACCGGCATCCGGCACTTCCGCCACTAAAACCACAAGCAAATTGTAGCGCAGAGTCTGTGGACTTCAGACTCTGCGGTTTTTGTTTTGGGAGCCAGCGAAAATCCGCAGAGTTTCGGAAGGCCGAAACTCGCTACCCGCTATGCCGGGCGGCGCTGGCGATGCTGAAGTCCCGAACAGACGCTCGGAAGCCTGCAAAAATTTCCGAAAAGTAACGCGGACGTTTCCTGGCTGCCAAGCGCAAAAGACGCGGAGGCGAGTGAACTTGACAAGTATGACGGCGGCCCGCCTGGCACCCGGAAATTTGCTCTACTATCCATTGCGACATAAGTAATCGCGCATGTTGGGAGGCGAGCTGGCTGCCTCAGGGCCCCGATTCATCGGGGCCGTTCACGCGCAGATGGTCGTAGCCTCTTTAGCCGCTGAGGCCACTAAAGGGCTAAAGCCCGGCAGCTTCGGCCCACACGCCGGCGGCACGGCTGAAGCCGTGCCCTGACGCGCCGATGCGAAGCTATTTAAGACGCTCTTTATAGAAGTGAAAGTGTGGCAAAAAAGAGGAAGCGTGAAACGATACGGACGGACAGGTTATCCGTCTGCGGCCAGGGGTCAAAGAGGTCTTCCATACGGATCGAACTTTCTAAACCTTTGCGCGGGGCGAATCCGGGAGGTGGGTCCCGTCTGCTCGCGGCTCATCTCCTCCGCAGCAACACGGCGAATTCTCTAAGACTTTTTGCCGACCTGATCCTTCCATTTTGCGGGGTCACGGTATTTCACTGTTTGCAGGTGCTCGCAGTAGAGCACCAGTTTCCCCTCATTTTTGAAGACCTCGTACGAGGCTCGAATCATCCCCATCTCCGGGTACTTGGGCCACTTTTCAAGATTCGTGCGGATAGAGTAAATCGTATCGCCGATAAAGACGGGTTTGATAAACCGCAGTTTGTCATAGCCGTAGCTGAAGGCGTTAACGCAATTCGTGGCGACAAGCCCAAGGCCATAACTGAAAACCATGGCTCCCGCGACAAGCCGCCGGCCAAATACGCCCTGCTCTCTGGCAAATATTTCATCACCTACGTAAGGGTGCATGTCCAGCACCAGGGAATTGAAGAGCATGCTTTCGCCTTCCGAGATCGTGCGGCGGATCGAGCGGATCTTGTGGCCGAGCTCGAAGTCCTCGTAGAACCAGTTCTCCGCGTTCCACACAGGTATCTCCGGATGCTTGGCAGGGTCAGGATTGGGATTCATCGGCTCTCCATTTCCGCGGCCGGGCCACGCGGCTTCAATCTAAAGTCCGAATTCTTTCGTGATGGTCTCGCCATTCTCTCCGATTTTCGGCGAGCCCTTGGCGGACTTGTAAATCTCTCCGTCAATTCGGATGGGGCAGCGCGTGGTTCTTAACGACGCTCCATTCGCGCGGCTCACTTCCTGAATCATGTCCAGAACGCGGAAGCCTTCATGTTCGAGCAGCTTCGGCCACGTGAAGACATCCGAGCACCAGACATCCGCCGGTTCGAGAATGCTGAGCCAGTGCTCCGTGGTTTGGGTCTTCAAATGCTTCGCCAGAATCCTCTTGATCTC
>JAKASH010000299.1 GCA_021828225.1 Acidobacteriota bacterium
GGGGACATTGGGGGTGCTTGACAAGGGAGGTGCGTGTGGCATAAACTCCTAATCATCTTAGGTGTCTGGATGGGTAGTCAGGCTCAAATTCTTCCCGGTGCGCTCGACCTTCTGATCCTTAAGGCGGAGACGGCTGAATTATGAAGGATGAAATGACATGGCGAGTACCGGCGGAAGCGGCGGTGTCCTCCAATCGCCGGAGTCGGATGGGCTCCATCGGAGTCCAGAAATAGGACCTCGCCGACGGAGCGCCGGCGTTGTAGCGCAGCGTTCGCTTTTTAACGCTGGGGTTTGTGCCGTGAATTGCGGCAGGTTTCATTGTGAATCCCGGCAAGAGCCGCAGGGCCGCGGAACGGGCCTTGCGGTACAGGTACGGAGGATGTATGGGGCTCCTATCGTCAATTCGCACAATGCTGGATTTCCTGTTTCGGAGGCCGCGCGTCGAGCGCGAAATGGAAGAAGAGTTTCGCGCCCACCTCGAAATTCGGGCTGAGGAATTGGAACGCCAGGGACTTTCGCATGCGGAAGCGGAGCGACAGGCCCGCATCGAGTTTGGCAGTTATCAGCGGTACACGGAAGAATGCCGCGAAGTGCTGGGAACGCGCTTGCTTCAGGAACTCATCGCAGACATCCGCTACGGCCTGCGCCAACTCCGCCGCAATCCCGGGTTTGCGGTTGTGGCCGTCCTCACCATGGCGATTGGCATCGGCGCCAACATTTCCGTATTTAGTTTTCTTGACGCCGTGGCGCTTCGTCCTTTGGCTGTTCCGGAGGCAAGTCAGGTTGTAGTCGTGCACCGTGGCGACTCGACCCGCTTCTCATACCCCAATTACGTGGACTATCGGGATCGCAACCAGGCGTTTACTGCCCTCGCCGCTACTTTCCCCACAGAAGCGACTCTGGGGTTCGAAGGCCAGAGCGACCTTATCACGGCCGAAGCCGTTTCGGCGAATTACGAAACGGTGATGCGAATACCACTGCTCCTTGGCCATTGGTTTACAAACGAAGACCAGCCCGAGGCCGTCATCAGTTATCGAGCCTGGGTGGAGCGCTTCCACGCTGACCCGAAGGTGCTGGGCAAGCAGGTGCGGTCGATTTCTGCGTGGTATACCATCGTCGGTGTCGCACCGCCCGATTTTACCGGAATTTTTGCGCCCAGGCCCACGGATCTTTGGGTTCCACTGCGCTTCTGGGCGAAACCGTTCCCAGCCATTGAGCGGCGGTTGCACGACCCTGCCAACCATACTGTGATGATATTCGGCAGACTTCGAGGGGGCGTGACACCGGATCAGGCAGCCGCCAACCTGAATGGGATCGATGCGCAGATTCGAAAACGAAGGTCCGAGAAGCTTACGACGCCGCTTGCGGTAACGACCGTGCGTGGTGCGTCGGATACTGAGAATCGCAATCAGCTTTTGCCCATCATCGGGTTATTTGCAGCCGTAGCCTTCTTGGTGCTGCTGATTGCGTGCGCCAACATTGGCAACCTGCTACTGGCTCGTGGCTCAGCCCGGCAGCGCGAGCTTGCAGTTCGCGTCGCTTTAGGAGCCAGCCGCCTGCGCGTGGCCCGGCAGCTCATGACGGAGAGCTTCTTATTGGCGATCATGGGCGGCCTGGGAGGATTGCTTATGGGTGCGTGGACCGATCGGGCCCTGGAAAGGCTTATGCCGCCTCTGCCCATCCCCGTGTCGCTTCGGTTATCAGTGGACATTCGCATCGTTGCTTTTACTCTAGTGGTCACTCTGGCGACCATGCTTTTATTTGGACTTCTGCCAGCCTGGCATTCCACTCGAACAGATGTCTACCCGACCCTTAAAGGCGAGGCCGTTCCTCGCCGGCAGTTCCGATTGCGTCAAGTTTCTCTCGTCGCACAAGTGGCAATTTCGCTGCTCCTGCTGCTGTGTGCCGGTCTTTTCCTCCGTTCAATCCTTCGCCTGCGTGACGTCAATCCTGGGTTCGCAATCAAAAACCGGCTTTACGCGTGGACTTTCGTCTCTCCTCCTGAGTTCACTCCTGAAACGGGCCGCCAGTTCTACATACAGGCCGTCGAGAGGCTACGATCTCTTCCCGGTGTTCAGAACGCGGCGTTGACACACTTCCTGCCCCTGGTCGCCAACGAGGGTTCCGACTGCGTTTCCAACGGCATCGAGCCTGCGTTCCACGCCACACACGGCACTATCGGTCCCGGATTTCTGAAAACCATGGAGATTCCGCTGCTTGAAGGGCGCGAGTTTTCACCTGCGGATGCTCCAGGCGGCCCGGCGGTAGTCATCGTTAATGAAACCTTGGCCCAGCGCCTTTGGCCTCATCAAAGCGCCGCCGGCCAAAAAATCCTGATCGGCTGCCAGAAACCCAGCACGGCTACGGTAATCGGCGTGGCGCGTGATTCCAGGACACTGTCGCTGTCGGAGGCGCCGCATTCTTACTTTTACCAGCCCTTTTCTCAGCACTACACAGGTCTGGCCACGATAGTTGTTCAGACGGCGGGCGATCCACGCGCCATGATGCCAGCAGTCCGGCGCACACTGCTTGAAGTTTCGGAGGGCGTCAGGATCTATGCACTCAACACGGTGGCCAATCAGGTGGAACAGTCTTACTGGCAGACTCGCTGGGTGACCTCTCTGCTCGTGATTTTCGGTTTACTCGCGCTAGGGCTCGCCGCCGTTGGGTTGCACGGAGTCATTGCTTACTGGGTGACTCTGCGAACCCACGACATTGGCATTCGTATGGCGCTGGGGGCGGAAAAGGCTGATGTTGTAAGGATGGTGGTTGGGCAAGGGCTCAGGCTGGCGCTGATTGGGGTGATCATTGGCATCGCCGGAGCGCTCGCGCTCACGCGATTCTTGTCGAGCATGCTTTACGGCGTCAAGCCCACCGACCCGTTCACGTTTGCTGCGGTCTCGTTGATTCTGGTCGCTGTGGCGCTCGCGGCCTGCTACATCCCCGCACGGCGTGCAGCCAGGGTCGATCCCATGGTGGCATTGCGATACGAGTAAGGCAGTGATCAGTGGTTAGTGGCGAGCGGGCCCAAGCCCCCGGAGGGGCGGAAGATTTTAGCCCACGGCGTGAGCCGTGGGGAAACGGCCTCACCGCATGGCAGACGAGAAATTGTAGCGGCGGTGTCCTCACCGCCGGATTTTGAGACCAGGTTTGGTAGCCACGACACTGCTTTGTGTGTCGTGGGCCTTTGATTGCGTGAAAACCCCGCGACAGAACCACCACCGTCGAGGCCACCCATGCGGATCGTCGGGGCGGATTTCACACCCGCCCGGTTTTGCTGTTGTAGCGCAAGGTCCGCTTTCTGACCTTGCGGCCTTTGTGCGGGTTCCGACGCACCTTTCGCAGCGGCGAGTTGACCTCGCCCATGGCGTAAAGCCGCCTCTACAACACGGAGCGGGTTTTGTAGCGCCGACCTTCAGGTCGGCATGCCGGGTACAAAGCACAGCGTTACTTCATAATTCGAAATTCATCATTCTGCGCGCGACGCAGCTACGAGTAGGGCGTACTGATCAGGAAAAATCAATCTTTTGGGTTGACATTCTACCTGACACGGCCCATACTCTGGTCGTATGTCGACCCAAGAAGAGAAAGAACGGCTTGAACTCCTCCAGGGGACGCTGGATCTGCTGATCCTGCGAACCCTGATCTTTGGACCCGAGCACGGGCAAGGCATTGCCCGCGCCATCCAGCAAACCTCCGAAAATGAACTTCTGATTGAGCACGGCGCGCTTTACCCGGCTCTGCAGCGCCTGGAAGCACGCGGCTGGATTTCCGCCGAGTGGGGCGTCTCCAGCAACAATCGCAAAGCGCGTTTCTACAAGCTGACTCGGAGCGGACGCAAGCAGCTTGTCCGCGAAACAGCCAAGTGGAAGCGGCTGACAACTGCCATCGGGCGGGTTCTCGAATCCGAAGCCGGGAAGGGCTAAGTCTATGTTTGGGCGCAAGCGAAAACAGGACGATTTCAACGCCGAAGTAGAATCCCACATCGCGCTGGAGGCGGACCGCCTGAAGGAAGAAGGCCTGAGCAATGAAGAGGCCCGGATGGCCGCCCGGCGTGCTTTCGGCAACGTAACCCAGGCCCAGGAGCAATTCTATGAATCCGGCCGCTGGGTCTGGTGGGACCAGCTTTTCCAGGACCTCCGCTACGGCCTTCGCCAGCTCCGCCGCAACCCTGGATTTACTGCTGTGGCCGTCCTCGCCCTCGCCCTTGGTATCGGCGCCAACACGGCGATGTTCAGTGTGATAGACGCGGTTCTGTTGCTGCCGTTGCCCTACGCGCACCCCAGCCAGCTCGTCTCCGTCCAGCAGCGAGTCAGCCAGGGCGTGAGTTCGTTTGTGTCGTATCCCAACTTCTTTGATTGGCGGTCTCAGAATCACGTCTTCTCCAGCATGGCTGCCTACCGCGAAACCGATTTCACCCTTACAGGCTCTGGAGAGACTGTGATGTTGCCCGGCGAAATTGTCACATCGGAAACATTCCGGCTGCTCGGTGCCAGACCCGCCCTCGGGCGCGGGTTCCTGCCACAAGGCGAGCAGGCCGGATCCCCTGAAGTTATGCTCAGCCACCGCCTTTGGCAGTCGCGGTTCGGGTCCAATCCCAAAATCGTCGGGCATGTCATCGATCTCAGCAGCAAGAGCTACACAATCTGTGGAGTCATGCCATCCGGATTTCAATTCCCCCTCAGCGCCGAGCCCGCGGAACTCTGGGCGGCGATTGCCACAGATGCCGAGGGCAAAACGCCGATGACCACCCAGCGGGGCGCACACGTGTTCAGAGTGATTGCGCGGCTGAAACCGCGTGTCACCATAACCCAGGCCGAAGCCGACCTGGGGGTCGTCAGCCGTCGATTGGCGAAGGAATATCCCGAGGCGGACGGCGATTTCAAAGGAGTTTTCATACAATCCGAGCTCCACCAAATGGTGGGAAGCGTACGACTTGCCTTGCTGATTCTTCTGGGGGCGGTGGGATTCGTTTTGCTCATCGCTTGCGCAAACGTGGCAAGCCTCCTGCTCAACCGGGGCGTTGCACGCAGCAAGGAGATTGCTGTTCGGTCCGCACTCGGCGCGGGCCGCAGCCGCGTCGTCCGCCAACTGCTGACAGAAGGCCTCCTG
>JAKASH010000300.1 GCA_021828225.1 Acidobacteriota bacterium
TCTTTCGGCCGCCTGGCTGGAATTTTACCGGCAAAGCTACGATCATCCGCCGCTGACCAAAGCTTACGAATACCTCAAGAAAGCCGCGGACGCATGGGAGCATCTTTCGCGCGTGACGGAAAAACATTTTGGTTACGTGCCCGAGTATATGCGCATGGGCGTGCCGCATTACCGCTGGCGCGAGGAAGGCAGAACCCTGGGGGCCGACATGGAACAGATCGACCAGATGGAAGAGGTGTTCCGCAAGATGCGGGGCAAAGAGGTGCTGGTGATCGGGCACATCCCTCCGCTGCAGGCCGAACCCGAAAAGCCGCTGAAAATTACGGCCACCTACCCCACCATTCGCTCCCGCGACGAGTACATGGCGCTCTATTACCGCCGTTCGAAGAACGCCCCTTACACGCGCGTTCTGCTTCGCTCGGAGAACAAATTTGAGCGGACGTGGACGGGCGAAATTCCCGCGGAGGCGATGACTCCGGGAATCCTCGAATACTACCTGATGGTGGAACCTGGAATTTCAGGCCACTATGGAAGCACGCTGAGCCAGCAGCCGCCCTACCGCGTCTTCGTCACCGGCAATCGCTCAAAGCCCGTCATCCATCACACGCCGCCCAAAGGCCAGGTGCGGGGCGCTTTTGTCAGCCTGGAGGCCGAGGTCGAGGCAAAGTTGCCGCTGGCCAGAGTCATTGTCTGCCACAAGCGGATGCCATCCTATGACGCATGGATTGAAACGGCTATGCAGCCCGCCGGCCCAGGCCGGTACTCGGCGCGCGTGCCTCTGACCCCGGAAGGGATCCTCTACTACTTTAAGGCCATCGACGCCGTGGGCAACGCCAGCCACTATCCCGATTTTCTGATTGAGACTCCATACTTCGTCATCAACAGATGGGACGCAGGTTCGCCGACCAGTACGGGCCTTTGAACTGTCTCGGCTCGAACGTTTACCGGTCGCTTTGTCCGGTGGGATTGCGTCCGCGTTGCCCTCAATGAAAAACTTGGGGCTGAAAAGTGACCTCATGCAATGCGGAGATCAAATGTCCCCCTGAACTCGCTGGCTGGATTGGCGCTAGGTCCGGTCAATTGATACTCGGGGGTAACAGGGCTCGGTGAGGTTCAGGCCCTTTCCTCGACGGTGCTTTGCGGAGTACCTTGGCGGGTGCTGTCTGAAGATTGGCCATTCTCCCTCCCCCGAGCAGGTGGCGCGACGGAGTCACGTTTGGCCAGTTCCGTAGGAATAAACCTGTGCTGCGGCGCCAGACCTGGATGGTGGAGCCGGTTGAAAACCAGTTCGGCGAGCTGCCGACCCACCTGTTCCGGGAACGTCCGAACGCTGGTCACTCGCGGATGGAGCATGGTTCCCTCAAGGTCATTTACGCCCGCCACGCTGACATCGGCAGGCACATCCAGACTGCAGTCTCGCAGGGCCCGATAGACGCCATGGGCTGTGGCATCGTCACCGGCCAGAATTGCCGTTACGGCTTCACGTCGGGTGATAATCAACTTGGTTGCCAGGTATCCGATGTCGTGCGCGTCCTCTGAGTCAAGGGGGCTAAGTCGTGGCTCCATCCCTTTCTCCGTCATAGCCCGGCAGTAACCTTCGTAGCGCCGGGCAAACCACGGGAGACGAGTATTGCCCACATACCAGATGTCCCGGTGACCCAAAGCCTGAAAATGGCGGGTCGCCTCATAGGCACCGCCAATGTCATCAAACCAAATGACATCGTAAGGGTCCGGCGCCCACTTCCCCAACACGTTGTTGCCCAGCACTGAGAAAGGAGATCCTCGATGCCTCAGGAGCTCCATCAAGTTTTCGGAATTTGTCCCGGCTAAGATATATCCCGCAATGCTATCCCGTCGTTCCAGAATTTTGGGGAGGCGGATTTCCTTCCATGGCACGTTGCTCGGGTACCTGAAAGAGAGAAAGACGGTGCTGTACTCGTGTGCAGCACAATATTCCTCGGCGCCATCGAGAACCCGGGAATGAAATGGATGAAGCATTTTGCGATTGCAGAGAAGAAAAGCCAGCAGAGTGGCGCGGTTTGAGCGGTTTGGCTCAACGCCCAGCTTTGCAGCCGCCTCACGGACACGGGCCATCAACGCCGGATTCACCTGTGTGCTCCCGGCAAAGACCCTGGACACGGTCGCCGGACTTACACCAGCCAGCCTAGCCACCTCGCGTTGCAGGTTGCCTTTTCTTCCCAAGGTCTTCTTCACTCACTCAGTTGGTGTCGGTTTTGAAGCACTTAGTATCTATTACTGTGACCCATATTGGAATATATTCGCACAATTCCACGGAAACAAGAAAGCTTTCTTTAATGTGAGCCTACAGCCCTGTTTAAGTGCTTGTTTTTGTTCCGTGAATCTGGCGCAAGAGTAATGAAAGGCAGATTCTACCACGACCGAAGGATGCGATCCAAGATTCAATCGATTGCCCTTGGCATCAGAATGTAATCCTGAACCCAGGAAATAGCTCCATGGCTCCCGCCTCAGGTACAGCCGATCATCTTACCATTTGAACGATTAATGCAGGATGGCACAGGCTCGGGAGCCTTTACATTTCAATGGGTTATACAACAGGCATCTTGTGGCCCCGACCCCTTACGCAGCAAGCGCACTGGTCAAAATCCTGTTTCGCATTCGGTACCTTTGATAGAATTCCGGCCATGAGAAAAGGGAAAGCCGCGGAGGAACTGGCTTTTTCAGTGCAAATCAACGGCCGGGGCATGGATGTGGTGCGCGTCACGTTTGCCAACTCAGGTCCGGGACCCGCCGCCGTGGAGGCAGTCCTAAGCGGAAAAAGGGACAACCTTCCGGCCGTCGTAAGAGGATCGATGCTCTCCACACGGGATGGATATGTTGTCGCTATGGCGGAGTCGGAAACCGGAGCTTTCTCGCCTGAGGCCCAGGGTTATGCGCTTGTCTATCGCACAACCGTTCCCGCCCATTCCTCCCAGATGCTAGTCTTGAAACGGCCGTATGACTTTCTTGCGAAAAACGCCTCGTCCCTCAAAAGCCTGACCGTTTCGGACCTGCTCCGCCACGCGGTGCAGTCTTGGCAGGAGTTCTGGGGGCGGGGCATCAGAATCCATCTGCCCGAAAAAGAGATCGACGATTTCTTTTACTCCTCTCTGGCGTACGTGGTGATTCTCACGGAGCACGGCCCGCACGGAGGCCTCTGGACCATGGATGGCCCGGGAGAATACCGGCAGTACTGGGGACGAGGTGAATACTTCCAGGCCCGGTCTATCGAGGTGTCCGGATATCTCAACATCGCGGGCGAGACAGCTCAACACGCGTTGGGACTCGAAAGATACAATGGCGAATGGGCCTGGCCGGCCATCAGCGGCTGGCCGGCGTGGGACAATATCGGAGGAGAAGCGGGCGCGGTTTGGGATTACTACCTCTTCACTCGCGACCAGGACTGGCTGCGACAAGCTTATCCCTATCTGCTCGCCGCCGCGCACTGGATCCGCTTTCACCGCGAAGAAACAGAGCTTCCTGCCGATCCGCCGCCCGGCTCCATACCCATCAAACGCCAGATTCCCGGCAGGTGCCGCAAAGAGCCGAACCCGCCGCTCGGGCCCGGCGAAAAGCCTTACTGGTGGGGTCTGCTGCCCTGGGGGTACGGGGATAGCGGGCTGCCGCAAGGTCACAATTTCCCAGCCAACATCATGGCCCTGTATGCCGTCAAGTGCGCATGGCACGCAGCCGAAGCGTTAGGGCATCCGGCGGAAGCCAAGCGGCTTGCAAAAGAGTATTCGGATTACCGGCAGGCAATTCTGACCGCCATCCACCGTTCCGTGAAGCTGGAAAAAGAAGGGCCGCCCTATCTCCCTGCCATGCCCACTTTTCCGCGGGCTGCTGTTTCGCAAAGCTTCGAGGCCGTTTACCCGACTGCATTCTTCTCTCCGGATAATCCTCTCATCACCGGACTTCTCACTCGGGTTGAACGCTCAGAGCTTCAGGGATTGCCAAGCAATATGGCCTGGATGGGCCCGAGCGGAGTCTGGCCGGGCGAATCGATGAACGTTGCTGAAACCTACCTGCGCCGTGGCGAGGTCGGGAAAACCGTCAACATGCTGATCGCCGCGTTGAATCATTCCTACACCACCGATGTCTGGAAGGAAGAAATTCGCGTCGACTACAATTTGCCGGTCGCCTGCACGTCGTCCCATATAAGGAAACTCAAAGATCAAGTAGGCACGGGAGACATGCCTGAGGCCTGGGCCAACGCCAACCTGGTGAACCTGGTGCGCGACATGCTCCTGCACGTCCAAAACCACAAACTCCTTCTGCTTTCAGGCATCCCGGCCGATTGGATCAGCGTGGGTGAGTATCTCAGCGTTCAGCAAGCCCCCACCACACTCGGCAAGGGCCTTGTTTCCTTCCGCCTCACGCATCCCCAGGCCGGCAGGATGGTCCTGGACTTGACCCTGCCGCCGCATCCCATCGATGCGGCCGTCCGCTTCCCGATTGCGAAAGGCCGCAAGATCGTATCGGCCGAGATCAACGGGCAGCCCTCCAATGCAATCCAGACATCCACCGTGATGCTCCACGACGTTCGCGGCCACCTACAAATCACGATCACATTTAATTGACCGTAGCAAAGGCGAGCTGCGGCCCTGACTCAACAGACTCTCGCCCGTCACTTTTTGCCATACCTTACTTGCTGCGTTTTGCGGCGCCCTGCTCCTGTAACACGTTACTACGAAAGGAGGTAGGTTCAACGCAAGGAAGGTCAAGCACAACACCCAAATTCCGTGCCTGGCTTGTACGGGGCGGAGGATGATCACATTCTTACAAACCCTGGAACCAACTTCATAGACATTGCCTTGCCACCAATTATATCTTCCGCAGGTCCTAAAGGGCAGCCGTCGCGTGGGGAGCGGGGACACTTCATCTTCTGGGCTCTTGTCAGTTTCGGCTACGCAGTCTTCGCGCGCGGAAAGGAAATAATGCTGGGACCGGAACAGAGGCACCTTAGTTACCTCCATCTGTGTGCGCGGAACGTAACAAGGCGCTTCTGCCGGCCGGCAAGCAGCAACTGGAGGAAATTATGAGATTGAAGTCTGTACCCCGGCTGGCATCACCAGCCGGGCATATGAGAA
>JAKASH010000301.1 GCA_021828225.1 Acidobacteriota bacterium
CCCCTTCTCGACATCGAGCTTGTCAAAGGCTAGCGCGGCCACTCTTGCCCTGGGAGGCCTCATGCCGGCGTGTTCAATGAATTCCTTCACTGCGGGAAGGTCCGGCAGGGAGTTGGGGTCCCGCACCAGGTGCAGTAAGGTGATCAGCGTATGCGTCTTGCCGCCTCCGTAGGTTAGCTCCAGTTGCCGCACCGCTTTATCATTCTTTCCCGCCAGGCGCACGATGACGTCTTTCACCAGCTCCCGCAGATTGAAAGTGGGCGAAGTCCGGCCAAAGAACTCTTCCGGGCTTTGGTACAGCGGCTTGGCACGGCCCATAATCACGTCGTAAAGGTCAGCCGCAAACATCGAGAGCGATAGCTCGCCAGTCTTCAAATCATCCCGGAGTTGGACAACCTCATGCCAGGGTTTTGTCTTGTTCATTCATCACTCCTGTCCTTCCGCCGCTTCGTAACCTAAATTGTACTGTCCGGTTTCGACTTTAGCTCCAACCCCGCCGGCATGGTTTGAGAGACTCTCAAGAATCGAACGCTCTTCGCTCGCGGCCCCGGCGAGCTCAATGAGGGCCTGAACGAGTTGGTGGAAAAGCTGATTCCCTCGCAGCCCCTTGCTGTCTAAATAGTCGTCCACTTTGATCTGCTCGCCGGCCTTCCACAAATGCATCAGGCGGTGAACCTGGTCAATGATCGGCGCGGGGCGGCCGCTCGAATCCTCGCCCATGCTCGCCCGCCGCCGTTGATTCCACGGGCGAAGCCTGACCTTGCTGCCCGTGCCTTCTTCGATCTCTGCGCTCTCCGGGTCCTCGACGGTGAAATCCTGCTCTTCGTCTTCGTCCGGCTCGCTTTGGCCGCCGGTGCGGATCAGAATATCGTACTGGCCGACAAGGGCCGTGTCCGAAAGGTTGCAGGAAACGGCGTAAAGGATGCACGCGCCAACCGGAGCGTCCTCCAGGCCAAAGTCGTGCCGGTGGAGAAGGTAATAGGTGGTCATGTCATCCAGGCCCGCAACACCCGCCGCCTCTCCATTGTGGGACAAAACGCGGCCTACCACGAAATCCACCACCATGCGGCGCACGTGGCGCAAGAACTCCGAAACTTCCATCAATTTGCCAGGCGCATTGGCCTTTTTTACGATAGGGTGCTGGCTATAGGCCTCCATGGCCGGCCCCGTGGCCGCCCAAACAAAGTCCGGCCCGCGGATTCCAGCGTCCCAGAACTCGCGCAAGCGGGTTGCGATCTTTTCGCGCATTTCTTCGAGAACAATGTTATCCCAACCCGGCCTTGCCGCCTCGGGGCGCTTCTTACAGACAAGCCAGACGGACGACGCCAATGCAGCAGATGTCAAAGCCCGGTTTCGCGTTCCCATCTCAGTCTGAATCGGCCAGCTACCGTCTACTACGAATCCGCCGCGAACAATCGCGCTTACCAGCGTCTCCCACGCAGTGGGGCTCTTGTTGGCAAAGACAATCACCAAGCGGCCCTCGGGTTTCAGCGCGCGATGGCAGGCCTGAAACGCCCGGAACATGCCGTCCTCGTAAGCCTGCTTCGACTTCTCCTTATCACCACCGAAGCGGCTGGAATCGTCAATCAGCTCGCCATCGTTCTTGTCATGGTCCCATTTTGGCGCCAACGGCTGGCGAAAGGGTTCGTCAATTTCAGGGGAAAGCCCGTGCAGCGTTCGGCGCAGCCAGACGTAAAAAAAGTCCATCAGGTCGGAGTACGGGATTGCATCGTAGTATGGCGGGTCTGTTACCACGAGATCTATTTCTTGCTGGACTATGTGCGAGGTGGCGCTCCAATTTGTTACTTTCGCTGCCGAATTCGCTGTGCGGGCGCTTGTCAGATGCGCGATCACAAGGCTCACCCAGTCAAACGCGCTCAGATAACCACCCGTGGTGTCACCCAGAAGGTTCACCTCGGCGAAGTCCCAAAGGATAGGCAATGCGAAGCGAGCAAAAGCCCCTTCGACTTTCTCACCTCCTTGATTCCAACGAGAGACGTTACTGTTTTGGTTTGCTAAGCGATCAGACATCATCGAAAGGAATGCTACTGTCGCCTCGGCTTCGTACGCTGGACAACCTCGGGCGAGCAAGTGCCCTTGGACGGCCCGCGTATGTTTCACGAAAGTTCCCAAAGCCAAAAGCTGGCGCGGCGTGAAGAGCTTGTGCCACTGGTCGAAGCCGTAAAGCGGAACACGGAAACCGAGCGCCTCCTTACTCGGCAGTGGCTCTTCCGGCAATCCAAATGGAATCTCCGCAAACACATGCTCCAATTCTTCGCGGGCGGCATCGGCCATGCGGTCTTCCTCGGACATCGGCAGGCGGTACTCCTTGCCATCTGGTCCATCCACCACCACGGCGGTCATGATGGCTCCAAGCCGACCGGCCAATCCCTCCTGCCGGATATCCTCCGTCGTCATGGCCACCGTGCCCGGCTGACCACAGCAGGGACACCAAGCACCATTCCGGCTCATCGTGCCTTGGCCGACGCGTTTGTCGTGCTCTCGCCGCTGCGCGGCATTGCCGCCAACCACCGGCACATCGGCTTCGACGCCAAAGACGACGCCCGTCTTCTCCGCATTCGGCTCCATGGTCAACAGCACTCGCTTTCTATCCTTCTTGCAGAGCCAGAGCGTCTTGAGTAGGGGAATCGTGGCCCGGCAATTCTTGCAGGTCACCGCGCGCGCCCATAGATAAGCCACCGTGGGCTTGGCCACCCAGCTCGGGTTGCGTTTGTCTTTCAAATACTCTTGGCTGAATTCGCGGTTTAGCGCGTCAATATCCGGTGTGCCGTCTTCTTTGAGCGGAACGAGCCTGGGACCTGCTGGTGCGCCCCCCTCCGGGGCGGCAGGCGCTCGGGTGCTGTCATTCTGAGGAGCCGAAGGCGACGAAGAATCCCTCCGTGCATTCCCTTCGAGATTCTTCGCTTCGCTCAGAATGACATCCGATGATTTTTTCCCCTTAGCCCAAGTCAACGGTTCAAATTCCGCATACGTGGGATAGAACCGCGCCAAATCCCGCCGGGCCCGGTCGAGCACCCATTTCCCCCAGGCCCGCACATGCCAGGCGAGGTCGGCATCGAGGTGAGTTGAATCGATGGTCGTGCCTTTGAGAAGCGGCGCAGGGTTTTCACCCAAGCCGAGCTTTTCAAGCTGCGTGCGCAGCAGCGCACCCTTAAAGCCCTGGGCCTTGAAGAACGCCTCCATGAAATCGCGGTCTTTCAGAACGAACTCGGGCAAGGGCCGCTTCTGTCCGGCAAGTCTCTGCGGGTATTCGAGCGTACACTTCAGAATGAACCATGCCACCGGGTTGATATCGATCGCCGTGGCCTCACAGCCCAGGCGCATGGCTTCAAGCGGAATGGCACCGCCGCCGGCAAACGGATCGAGCACCTTGGGTGCGCGTCCGCCGTAAGCCTTGCGAATTTCTTCCCTGAACCAGTCCAGGTCCGGCCCGGATTCGCGCCCCCAGTGCAAGATGCCACCTACTGTTTCCTCTTTGACGCGCTCGACGATCTTTCCGGAAGGCATCTTCTTCCGCTCGATCTTTTCTACGACCTTTCCGGCCAGCCGCTCCAAAATCTCACGCCGCTTCTCGGGCGTTCCGGGATCAGGCAGCAGCGTCGCAATCAGGGCCGCCCGGCACGCCGCCAGCGGCCGCCGCGCTGGCCAAATGTGCAGCGTCGAGATATGTCCATGCCGCACGTTCTTCTCATGTACGGAATCGAGCGACGCCTGCTTGAGCGGAAAGGCAACTTCGATCAATCTTGGTTGGTCTGGCATTCTTTGTCCTTTAGAGCCTGTGCCATGTCCGCGCTCCCTTTCCAAACGGAGAAGTGGGAGGCGATATTGAAAAATGAATGTGGCCGCTGGTCCTCGTGGTCACACACCTGTACGTTTTGCCGTTAACTGTTATGCCTGATACGGAGCTTGAATACCGCGAATCCACTGATTCGTCCCCGCCGACGACGGAAACAAGCACCACTGATGGCTTCGCTAAAGCCAGCAGCTCCGTGGAATATCCGGACTTGTGACCATGATGTGGGGCGACAAAAACATCGATCCCAGTTACAAAAGGCCTCCACAGCGGACAGAGAAGGGGGCTTTTCAAAATGAATTCCCATGCCTCTTTCTCCATATCTCCACAAATCAAAATGGAATTGCCATAGCAGTCTATCCGCGTAATCACGCTTGCGTTGTTCACCCGACTGACGGCCTGACCTCCTAGTTGCCTCGCGACAGCGACAGACAAAGACATTTCTCGAATGGAAACAGTGCCGTAGTTTGGGTTTGTCACTGCGGGTACAAATCCGGATTTATAACGTTGGCAAAAATCAACAACCTGCAAGAGAGATTCTGGTGTGCCGCTGTTGGCCACATCGCGCAGATACTCTTGATCGAAATCCACCGTCTTGAGGAACTCGGGCGATGCCGAAAACAGCCGGGCATAATCCGCCAGATGGTCCCCATGCAGGTGACTTACTGTAGCCTTGAGAAATTTGAATGGCAACGAAGTCCCCGGCAACAATGGATTGAAGCGTGGTCCGTCGACCCTCAGAATCCACTCGATCGGCGAGAAATCCGACTTCGAACCCACATCAAATATGCACCAGCGGCCGTTTGGGAGTTTAACGGCCGCCGACTGACCGTGGTTTACGTCAAACAAGTAGAAGTCCATCCTTATTTACTGCTTTGCTCGATTTCGGTCTTGGGTAATTGGAGAAACTGGACAAAAAGCTCGCTGGCGTACCGTTTCCCGAAGTCGTGCATTCGGAAGAGCGCGAGCCCCACACCCAAGAACATCAAGATACCTAACGGCCAATGAACCGGTCTGAAGGCAAAAGTCAAAGCTGAGATAATCACCAATGCTGCTGCGATTCCGCGGTTCAGTCCGTAATTCCCGTTGAACCTGTCAACTCGCTCGGACCGCCCGGCCGCAGCAACTGCCGCGTAAATCTGCCGGGTAATGCCAGACCAGTCCGACCTTGAGGTCTCTTCCAACTTCGAACAGCCCTTCAGGTTCAGCTTCCCGTGAAAATGTGTCGTCAAAGCCTGTCTTTGCGAATCAGCGATAAGCTTGTGCTTTCCTGAACGAATCCAGAGATCGGAA
>JAKASH010000302.1 GCA_021828225.1 Acidobacteriota bacterium
CTGAAATCGTGACGAATGTTCTGAAGCGGCACAACTTCAGAAACTTCCTTGCTGGCGCCGTCCGCACGCCCAAGCAGCATTCCACAGCATTCGTTCGGATATTCCCGCGCGCCGTGAGAACGAATGCTTTCCAGATGGGCAGCCTGAAGTTGTATCGCCATTGTTTGCCTTGATCAAACCGCAAAGTACCGTGGCAGGCTCTCCCGCCAGCTTGCGGCACGGCCGAACTGTTTGCGGGAAAAGGCCACCCGTCATGCTGAGCGTAGCGAAGCATCTGCTGTATCTTCGTGACACCAGACAAAGCAGATCCTTCGCTTCGCTCAGGATGACATCGCGCAAGGCGGTTTTTCCCGCAGCGTGTGAAGCGGTGCCCTGACGATCCTCGCCGGCAGGATTCATGAATAACCAGGCTTACGCCCGGCTCGGAGCCTCATCCCAAAAGCGCTCGCTGAGGTACTTGTCACCGCTGTCCGGAAAGATGGTGACAATCACGCCGCGCCGAACCCGCGCCGCCACCTTCAGCGCCGCCACCATGGACGCCCCGGCGGAAACACCCACCAGCAAACCCTCCTCGCGGGCAAGCCGCAAAGTCATGGCGTAAGACTCTTCGGTCGAAATCTCGAGGTCTTCATCGGCGACCGAAGAATCGTAAATGCCAGGGACGATCGAGGTGGACATGTGCTTCAATCCCTCGAGGCCATGGAAAGGAGAGTCCGGCTGAAAAGAGATGCAGCAGATATCGGGATTCAGTTCCTTCAGCCGCCGCGCGGTACCCACAAAAGTTCCGCTGGTGCCCAGCCCCGCCACAAAATGCGTGATTCGCCCTTCCGTCTGCTCGAAAATCTCGGGGGCGGTCGCCAGGTAATGCGCCCTCCAGTTCGCGGGATTGTTGTATTGATTGGCGTAAAAGTAGGTCTCCGGTTCCCGAGCAGCCAGCTCCCGAACCATGCGGATTGCTCCGTCGGAGCCCTCCATGGGATCGGTAAAAACGATCTCGGCACCATAGGCTTTCAGGATTCGCTTGCGCTCAAGGCTGACGTTCGAGGGCATGTACAGCCTGACACGATACCCTCTCGCCGCTCCGATCATGGCGTAAGAAATTCCCGTGTTTCCGGAAGTCGAATCGAGAAGAATTTTCTCCGGCGTCATCAAGCCCGCCCGCTCAGCTTCTTGAACAATGTTCCACGCGGCGCGATCCTTGACCGAGCCGCCCGGATTGGCCCACTCAGCTTTCGCCAAAAGGTCCACCTGCGGGAACTCCGCGCAAACCTTGCTGAGCCGCAGCAGCGGAGTGTTCCCAATCAATGACAAGACGTCCGTTACGTGCTTCAATTCGGGAAGCAAACCAACCCCTTTAGTTCCTGTTTCCATAATGACAAGCCCTTGAGGATTCTAGGGGGTAGTGTTGCGGAGTGTCAACTGCGGGATTCAGGGTCTTTGCCGGGAGACGGGGGGATTTGCCCCTTTCTCGTGGCCTTGGCGTTAACAATCGGGTTGACGGGACGATAAAGAATTTCAAAGCACACGCTGTTGAAATCTTCCTCGTGAAACTCGACAATCTGGTCAAAACCTTCCGACCGGACAGCACTCTTCGCCTGCTGGAAAAGCCGGTAGTGCTCCTCGATCACCTTGGGGCCAACCGACCGCTGCCGCATGCTGTCGCGCTCGAGACACTTCTCGAGCGGGATATCGAAAAGAAAAAGCTCTGTACGGACCCGGTACTTCCGGCCCAGCTCTAACAATGACTTTCGCGCCCCAGGAGTCAGCGCAGTTGAGTCGACAACACATAAGCGGTTAATGGAAAGACGTTGACCAATAAGAAAATTTACGAGAGCAAATGTTTGCGAATGGTAGCGTTGGTCTCTTTCATCGTCACACACCAGCTGCCGGCAAAAATCCGAAGAGATTATATGAGTAGGACGAAAATGCCGTGTAGCGAATGTCGATTTTCCACATGCCGCAGGGCCACATAAAACTATTACCGAGGGTCGAAGCACTCGAATAGTCCGTTCATGCTCAAGGGCCATAGATCACCTCGAACGGACATTCTTGCTTTACGAAAAAACCTTGCCCGAAGATAAACTCCAACCAACAGGTTTAATATTATCACCTGTACATCAATGACCGAAGTATTACATACGTTGAGACGGAATTCAATATTGGTTGGTTACAAGAGAGGCCAATTTTCTTGACTGAAATGCAAATTTGAGAAAGTTTCACGCTCCATTTATTTCATCCTAATTGGGCTTGTAAATTGGACGTAATTATTTGAAATGCATTTGAAATTTTCACACGCCCCTGCGGGCTGTCATATCCGCCTGAATTGATTCGCCCTGCCACCTGTACATAAGCTGAATTCAGCGTAATTTTCCCGGCCACTGGAAATCGTTCTACTCCTGCCGGTTTTGCTCATCGGGTCGCGTTCTCCAGGCCGGTCGCCGCGGAATCGATTGCCTGAGCCTCGTCTTCCAGGACCTTTCCAACAATCGCGATCTGCCGGCTGGCCTCTTTCCATTGCCGCTGTTCAATGGCCTCACGAACCGAGGGCAGAGTCTTCACGCCGTAACCGGTGTAGAGCCCCGGCGCGTAGAGTTCATGCCGGTACCAGGGCCGCCCAGGCAAGCCCTCGGGCGTGATGAGCTTCCGCTCGGTCTCAATGAGTTCGCGATTCACCCGGGCGAGCGAGGAGTGCGCGAGGTCTGCGCCTCCATTGTTTTCCGCAGCGTCGAGCGCCCTCTGGTAGCGCGCGGAGCTACGCTGGAGCGCAGCCACACCGTTGTCCAGAGGCGCAAAATCCAGATCGGGTGGCACGGCCTCGGACTTCGGCGGCACATAGACCTTTTCCGGATCCGAGGTGGCGGCAAAAACCCCTTCCTTGATCTCCATGTCGAGTTCCGTGGAACCCGACTGTTCATTCTTCAGCAAATTCTTGAGCTGATCGACATAGGCGCCTACCGTCCCCGCAAGCTCCGAATAGTCCAAAGGCAGAATGTCGGCATCGGCCAGGCGCATGACTGCGGTACCCACGGTTTGGGCCAGCGCGCGCTCATAGACAAAGTGAGTGTCATCAAAGTGGGTATACCAGTAAAAGTCATCGTAGATTGAATGGTAAATACCATCTTCATGGCTTTCTCCGCCATAAGCCAGCGACAGGGAAGCGATTCCAAGGTGATCGAGAAAGACCGAGTAATCCGACCCCGAGCCCAGCGCGCCAATCTTCAGGTCGGGCTGCTCTCGAAGGGCCTGTCGATCCGCCGGCGTTTTTGCCTGGCGAATCCGCAAGTCCCAGTCGCGTTGCCAGACCGAAACGTTTTTCTCAGGGTCCTGAATGTCTCTCGCAACGCCGTTGACGAATTTCTGGAGTGTGTGTGAACCATCCATGGAAAGAAATCCACGGCTGTTTGAATCGGTGTTGATGTAAGCGGCGGCGTGCTCTTCGAGTTCCTTTGAGTGTTCCTCCGCCCATTCCGTTGAACCCAGCAGTCCCGGCTCTTCGCCGTCCCAGGCGCAGTAAATAATGGTCCGCTTGGGCCGCCATCCCTGCTTCAACAATTCTCCAAAAGCCCGCGCCTCTTCGATCAGCGAGGACTGGCCGGAAACAGGGTCCTGAGCGCCGTTGACCCACGCGTCGTGATGATTGCCGCGAATGATCCACTCGCCGGGATAAACCGCGCCGGGAATTTTTGCGATCACATCATAGATGGGCTTCAAATCCCAGTTGGATTCGACGGCCAGATGAACCCTGGCCGGCCCCGGCCCCAGGTGATAGGTGATGCCTAATCCGCCTCGCCACGCACCGGGCGCCACGGGACCCTTCAGGGCGGCAAGCAGCGGCTTTGCATCGCCATAAGAAAGCGGCAAAGTGGGAATTTTGGTCAAAACCGTGACGTCTTTCAGCGGCAGTCGTTTGGCGTTTCTCGTGGCTCCAATACCAGGAGTGAGAGGATCGCCGGCGTACTGGACCATGTCCACGACGCTGCCGCGCTGCACACCTTCGAGTGGGCGGAAAGCCCCATGCGGGAAAACGTCGCCCCGGGTGTAGCCGTCTTCCTGCGGGTCCGAGTAAATCAGGCAGCCGACAGCGCCATGCTCAGCGGCCAACTTCGGCTTGATTCCCCGCCAGCTTCGTCCGTAGCGCGCGATGACAATGGCGCCTTTCACCGAAATGCCCATGCTCGCGAGCCTGTCATAATCCGACGGGAGCCCAAAGTTGACATAGACCAGCGGCGCCGTCACATCGCCGTCAATCGAATAGGCATTGTAAGTGGGAAGTTGCAGGGACTGCTGGCCGGAAGTGGGATCGCCCGGAACTGGAGGTTCCCGCAAGGTCGCAACAAAATGCGTGGGCGCAACCAGTTCCACCTTGCGCTCCCTTGGCGTCGGGAAAAGGACATAAAAGGTTTCGATGTGGGCGTCGAGCCCGAATTGCCTGAACTTCGACAGAATCCACCTGGCATTCGCCTTGTCATAGGGTGAGCCGACATGATGAGGGTAGGCCGACAAGCGCTTCATGTACGCGCGCATATTGTCCGGCTTGGGAATGGCCTGAAACTTCTCTTCCCATCGCCGCTCCGCACGAGACCCCTGCGCGGAATATCCCGCCAGCGTACCGGAATGCTCTTCCGCCGCATTGGCGGCAAACCCGATGCTGACAACACACAAAATTGCAATCAGTCCAACGCGACGCACGCAACCCTCCCCAGCGGAAAATTCGACAATCCTGCCGGCCCGGCTGTCTCTGCTCAAATTGACCGATCAACTCCGCTTGTACGCAGGAACTTGTTGAAAGACCCGGAGCCTGTCATCCTAAGTCCCGATGGAGTTCACCGGGACGGCGAAGAACCTGCCCTGAACATAGCGAAAGGATCTCCGCATCTGACTCATTTTACCCCGGCGAATTGGATCGGGACAGAGATGCTTCGCGGAGTTTATCCTGAGCAAAACCGCAGGGATCAGCATTAGAGCGCCAAAACGTCTTTCAAAAAGCCGGCAGGAATTTCTGTGACCAACGAAGGCTGATGGTAGCAAATTCCCTGCCGCGCCACAAGCGGGTTGCAGCCTTTTTGAGACGTGCCAAAATGGACTGTCCGCAGCACGGCCCCAG
>JAKASH010000303.1 GCA_021828225.1 Acidobacteriota bacterium
GTCGAACGGGAATTTGAGATCATCGGTGAGGCGCTGGCAAAACTCATCCGGCTTGATGAGACTGTGGCCGCACGGATCACCGACCACCGCCGCATCGTAGCCTTCCGCAATATCCTGATTCACGGCTATGCGGATGTGGACGACCGGCTGGTGTGGGACGTGGTAGAAACCAAACTACCGGTCTTGCAACGCGAGGTCGAGGCCCTTCTGCAAGGGGTGTGAGAACTGTTTGACCGTTTGAGTAAATTCAGGCTCAGCCCCTGGAGCCACATATGAGCGACACCGCATCGTGGGTAGGCATCATCATTGCGATGGGTTCATTGGTCGTCGCAATCATTGCTCTGCGTAAAAGCCTCCACGCCCAGCGCGAGGCTAATGCCGCCCAACGTAGGATTGTAGAAATCGAGGAAAGGCGGGAGAAAGAGAGGCGGCTGGATGCGCTCCGAGCCAAGCTGCAAGCCGAGTTTAAGGACCTCGGGGACGGCTCACAGCGGCTCTACCTGCTTAATCGTGGAGTGGCAGAGGCCCGCAACGTCACAGTCAGGCTCGATGGAATGCTTCTAGAGGAGCATTGTGCAGGCGTAAGAGGCGTTTCACTGCCCGCACTCATCGGACCCGGTGCTGAAGTGAGCTGTTTATTGGGAATCTCGCACCAATGCGCTCCACCCTTCCAGTGTGAGGTCCGGTGGGATGACGATTCCGGATCGGATCGTGTTTATCGTACGACCCTGACTTGGTGAGCGGCTAGAGCAAAGCGGCAGGCGGCCAAGGAGAGAGCAGATGTGATCGCAACTTGCGACCACCCCACGACACAGCCTAGCTGGATCGGATATGACATCGAATAGCTGGATGGAGATTTCGCTCGGGGAGATTGCTGCGGAAGTCACTGTGGGCCACGTCGGACCAATGGCCTCCGAGTATGTTGATGAGGGCATTCCGTTCCTCCGGTCGCAAAACGTTGAACGTCTGCGCATAAACCTAGCGGACGTCAAGTTCATTACTCCAGAATTCCACACCAAACTAAAGAAATCTGCCCTTTCGCCGGGGGACGTGGTGATAGTTCGTACTGGAAAGCCGGGAGCGTGTGCCGTCATGCCGGAATCCATACCCGTGTCAAACTGTTCTGACCTCGTGATAGTGCGGCCCGGACCCAACCTGGATTCCCGATTCCTTGCCTACTACATAAACTCCAAAGCAGCACATCAGGTCTCCGCGTATCAGGTAGGTGCCGTTCAGCAACACTTCAACGTCGAGTCAGCACGGAACCTCGAACTGAAGCTGCCTAACCTGAGCGAGCAGAGGGCAATTACGCACATCCTTCGCACGCTGGACAACAAGATCGAGTTGAACCGGCGGATGAATGAGACGCTGGAGGCGATGGCGCGGGCCATCTTCAAATCGTGGTTTGTGGACTTCGATCCCGTCAAAAGAAACGCTGAGGTCAGAAGGAAGAAGACGGAATCAACGGCCAAGTCCCCTTCCGTTCACCCTTCAGCCTTCACCCTTCGTCCTTCCATCGCCGCCCTCTTCCCCAATTCCTTCCAGAATTCCCCCCTCGGCAAGATTCCAAAAGGCTGGGATGTGAAAGGTTTGGATGAAGTCGCCGATTTCCTCAATGGCCTAGCCCTTCAAAAGTTTCCACCTGACGGCGAGGACTCACTGCCGGTCATTAAGATCGCCCAACTCCGGGCTGGCAACACAAAGGGCGCTGACCGTGCTGGCTCAAGTCTTCCGCCCGAATACATCGTAGAAGATGGAGACGTGCTATTTTCCTGGTCAGGAAGTCTGGAAGTCGTAGTTTGGTGCGGTGGCCGAGGGGCACTTAATCAGCACCTCTTCAAGGTGACCTCACAAGCGTATCCCAAATGGTTTTATTATCACTGGATTCGTGAGCACCTTCCTCAGTTTCAAGCAATCGCGGCGGGCAAGGCTACGACGATGGGCCACATCCAGCGGCACCATCTTTCCGAAGCAATGGTCGTCGCCCCCAACGCAGATTTACTCAGCACGGCGGATCGTTTGATAGGACCGTTGTTTCAATCTGTAATTGCGAACGAAATACAGTCCCGCACGCTTGCCGCCATCCGCGACACGTTGCTGCCAAAGCTGATGTCCGGCGAGCTTCGGGTCAAGGCTGCGGGGGCTTCAATTACAGGGCCAAGGTAATCGAAAGGTTCGAGGTCGTGTGCGGGAACGCGGTAGGGCTCCTATGAGCGTAGCAGCTTCGTTCCAAATCCTGCTTGGGCGCATTCAACCCACGGACGCCGAGGTTGCAAGTGCTCGGCAACACGCCGCCGCTATACGCAGTAGACTAGCAACGTCCTTCAACCTGAAGAAATTCATTGTCGCCGGGAGCTATTCGCGAAGCACATCGATCCACAATTCCAGTGACATTGATTTGTTTGCAGTGCTCTCCCGCGCCGATGCAAGGTGGGGCGAGGGCTATGTCAGCTCGACTACAATGCTTGACAACATCAGGCTTGACCTCCAAGCCAGGTTCCCATACACAACAATCTTCCGCGACATGCACGCTATCGTGTCCCAGTTTGGAACTAGGCGGGTAGATGTCGTCCCCGCGATCTTCTGGGGCATGAATAACAACAATTGGCCGCTCTATCAAATGCCGGACGGCGCGGGCACATGGATGCAAACAAGCCCGCCGACGCATAATCGCTACATCAAACAGATGGACTTGCGGAGCGGGGGCAAACTACGACGCACAGCCCAATTGTTGAAATTTTGGAGGGAGTGCCGGACGCCTCGGGTTCCGTTGTCTTCGTTTCACATCGAGATGTGCCTTGCTTCCGGCCGAATCTGCGAAGGAGTCAAGAGTTATGCAGCGTGCGTGACTGAAACGCTACAACTCCTGGCTGCAAGAGACTGCCACGCGCTTCGCGATCCTTTGGGAATTGCAGGCAATATCGGGGCGACCCGTAGCTATTCGCAACGCGAATCGGCTCTGCGGTCAATCGTACATTCACGCGACCATGCAAAAGATGCCCTCCGAGCAGAAGCTCGTAGGGATTTTCAAGAGGCTAAGCGGCAGTGGAACATAGTGTATAACTACCAATTTCCTAGATGACGAGCGTCTAAGCGATGGATGTGCCTGCGGTCAATGCAATTAGTGTTGAACAGAATTCAGAGCGCCAAGTCCTTCGCATCTCAGCCGCAAGTGCGATCTATTCTCGTGCTAAGCAAGTCCTTGCCCTCCAGATTGTGCTCACCGTGCTTGGCGGCTTTGCTTGGTCCGTCACCGTCGCGTGGCTTCCCCAAGCAAGGGTTTGGGCTGCGTTCTATGCTTTCGTTGTCGCCCTATTGGACGCTCTCGTTTTGGAAAAAACACAGTCCGCACTTCGGAGGTCGGGAGCAAAGATTCAGGAGCTTTTTGATTGTGAATTGCTGCACTTACCATGGCGAAGGCTTACTGCTGGCGACTTACCCGACCCGGAGGGAGTCACAGAACAAGGAAGCAGTTACATCAAGAAGAACCCCGATTTGTCGGGCATCAAGGACTGGTATCCGCCTGCTGTCTCAAAAGTTTCTCTGCCGTTAGCTAGGCTTGTCTGTCAACGGTGTAATGCTTGGTGGGACGCCAGCCTGAGAAAGCGTTATAGCGTTGGACTCCAGGTCGTCTTATGGCTGCTTGGGGCGTTTGTTTTCGCATTAGCTATCCATACAGGCATGACCTTGGAGACCTTTGTTCTAGCTGTTGTTGCACCGTTGACGCCCGCCACCCTTTGGGGAGTCAGGGAGATTCAAAAACAAGACTCCGCGAAGAAAGAACTAGACGATCTGAAAAGTCATATTCAACAGCAATGGCAAGCCGCGCTAAGTGGTAGCTTGGCGGGCGACGCCTTAGAGCAGGCTAGCATCGAAATCCAAAATAGCATCTTTCAATCGCGGTCCAAAAACCCGCTGATTTTCAACTGGCTCAATAAGCAAGTCCGTGACCGGCAGCAGGAAACCATGAATCGGGTGGCCGAAGAGCTTGTGGCACAAGCTCTCTCTAAAACCGGAGGGGCATGAGATAATGATCGCAGAATCCACAGTTGAGGAAGCTGCCCTCGAAATTCTTGAAGGGCTGGGGTACACGATTCTTCACGGCCCGGAAATTGCTCCCGGCGAACTTCTTGCCGAGCGAACCGACTATTCCGAAGTTGTCCTTGTGGAGCGATTGCAGCAAGCCCTTGCCCGGATCAACCCGAGAGTCCCTGGTGAAGCCATCGAAGAAGCCGTCCGTAAAATCCTGAGCATCCAGGCACCCAACCTTGAGGAAAGCAATCGGCGCTTTCAGCGGTTCTTGACCGATGGAATCAACGTCGAATACCGGGCAAGCGACCTGCCTGCGCAGGCAGGCCGCATCGTTTACGACCAGGTTCAGCTTTTCGATTTCGACGACCCGGCCAACAACGACTGGCTGGCCGTAAACCAGTTCACGGTGATTGAGAACAAGAACAATCGCCGCCCGGATGTGGTGATCTTTCTTAACGGGTTGCCGCTGGCCGTTTTCGAACTGAAGAACCTGGCCGACGAAAACGCCACTATCAAAGATGCCTTCGACCAGTTCCAGACCTATAAACACGATATTCCGAGCCTGTTTCACACCAACGAACTTCTGATTATTTCAGATGGCATCCAGGCGCGGACCGGCACAATCACTTCCGGCTGGGAACGCTTCATGCCATGGCGCACGATTGCCGGAGACAGGGTTGAGCCGAAAGGATCACTGGAGCAGGAAGTCCTGATAAGGGGCATCTTTGAGAAGCGCCGCTTTCTTGATCTGGTCAGAAACTTCGTTGTCTTTGAGGACTCGGGGAAATCACTCGCCAAGAAGATTGCGGGCTATCACCAATTCCATGCCGTCAACAAAGCGGTGGATTGCACGCTGGAGGCGGCATCACCCAGGGGCGACCGGCGCGTGGGCGTGGTGTGGCATACACAGGGCAGCGGCAAGAGCCTGACGATGGTTTTCTATGCCGGGAAGATCATTCAAGACCGGCGAATGGAGAACCCGACCTTGGTGGTATTAACAGACCGCAATGACTTGGATGACCAGCTTTTCGGCACATTTTCGGCTTGCTGTGACC
>JAKASH010000304.1 GCA_021828225.1 Acidobacteriota bacterium
GCCATCCAGCGCCCGCCAGCAGCGGAGAAGAAGTGCAACGCCTTTCGGTTCATAGTGGTCTAAGTGTTACCTGCCTATGTTCACTATAATGGCACTTGTTAATGATTATACAGAACTGCCTCTGGATGTTGATTTATCTTGCAATCCGGCTTTTGCATGATATGCTGCCAACATCTGATCGTGGGGAGCATAGGGGCGACCAAAGCGACAGACAATTTGTGACAGGAGGTAAGCGATGGATCTTTGTCGTAAGGTGGGGACGTTTCTCTTCCTGAGCGTGATGGCCGTGTGTCTGACAACCGCAGCCGCCAACGCCCAGAACATTTCGAGGGGCTCATTTACTCTGCAGCATGACACACAGTGGGGGAAGACTACCCTCCCGAAAGGAAACTATAACTACGAGGTCCGGGAGACAGGCATGCTGGGGGCCATGGTGACCATTACTAGCGCAGGCAATTCGTCGCGGCAAGTTCGAATGATGGGATTACAGCGCGCTCCTGAGGGTTCGCTCAAGGGCTCGACCAGCATGCTCATCGTTAGCCAAGTTGCGAATAGCGACGCAATTCGTGGGATCTACATGGCCGATAGCGGCATGGAATATACATTCCCTGTCCACGCTAAAGGCAAAGCTGTCATGGCCCAGGATTCGAAGCAGGCAGCGGAACGCGAAGTAACTCTCCGGATTCCGGTTCGTAGCGCCGGGAAGTGAAAGACGATCTGATGCATGGCTGGGGCGCGGAATACAACTTGCCGCGTTTAGCGTACCAGCAGGGTCTTTGAAATCTGCTGCTTTGGCGGGGCAAAAGAGCAGACAGCGCGAGGCTCAAAAAAGGTTTGCTGGCTTTTGGGCCAGCAAATTACCGCGCGATAAGCGTTGGCGGGGGGACGCTGGCATCCTCGTACTCTACACTTGCCGAGCGTTCCCTCGCGTGCGCCTGTTGTCTCAATGCTGATGCGGGTGGTGTCCCGCGCAAAACTCGCGGTTAGCCGGAGCTAATTTTCCCTGAACGTACAGGGCAACCGCTTCTTCGGGCGAGCGTTTTCTGTCCACGATCACGGGCTGGATGCCGTTTTGCATCAGCTCATCCGCTGCTCTCCAGCCCATGCCATAGCAGAGGGCTGCCTGGCAATCGTGGAGGGCCTGGACCACGGCAGCGTGGCTGTGTGGCTGATCTCCGTGCCCGGCGGTATGGCAGTTTCCCGCACCGTGTGAGGTGTGCGTGTTCTGCCGCAGTTCTTTCCGCAGGACGCTGCCGTCCTCCGCGTCAAAGATGATATAGCAGGCACAGCGCCCGAAGTGTGCCGAAATCGACTCCCCGTCCTGCGATGCCACTGCAACTCTCATGATTGTTGTCCTCCTTCCATTCCTCTTTGTCCTCTATGTCTGCGGCAACGGCCGCGTTGCATTCCACTTCCGCGTCCCCGGCCTAATCCGCGCTCCTCGGCGGCGCGGCAGATGTTGGCGCTCTTGCACTGGGGGCACTCTGCGGGCCGTCCCGTGCCGTACGGAACGCTCCACGAATGCTGGCAATCATTACATCGAAACAATCTCTGTTCGAGCATTTTGACTTCACCTCCTTCGATCTTCAGGGCCTTGCTGTTCACCAGGGCGTCGGCCACTTTCCTGTGGGCTGATTCGACGATCCGGCCGAACGTTGGGCGGGAGATGCCCATGCGCTCGGCCGCCTGCTCCTGATACAGCCCTTCGAGGTCGGCCAGGCGGAGGGCTTCAAACTCGTCCACGGTCATCGTGACCTCTTCGAGAGAGGACATCGGAATGCCCCGCGGTTTGAAGTAATTGCTTTCCGGTTCGGAAGCGACCTGGCGGCAGCAGAATGGCCTTGCCATGATGGCGGTACTCCTTTTCAGTCAAATCCATTATGAACATATGCTCATAACCTGTCAAGAGAAATGCTGGACGCTCGTCTGCCCGGCGGCCGGTGGTAGAATCGATTTACGCGGGGAGGCTCTTTTCGGCGGCGAGAATTTCTTCCGGCGATGCGGTGCCGGTGCCCTTTTTCATAATGGTGACGGAAGCGGCCAGGTTGCCCAGGCGCGCCGAGACGACGGCGTCGCTGGTGACGGCCATGGCCAGGGCGCTGGCTGCGGCAAAGCTGTCTCCCGCGCCGCAGATGTCGACAGGCTTTTCCACATGGCGGGTTTCCGCCCAGGTCTCTTTGCCGTCTTCGATGACCAGAGCGCCCTTGGGCCCGTGCGTAACCATCAGAACCCTGGTGTCCAGCTTCCGCCGCAGGGCGGGGAAATCGACGGTTCCGAGCAGGCTGCGGCTGGCGGCTTCCGCTTCGTCGCGGTTGGGCTTCAGGATCACTTTGCGAAACAGATGCACGCGCTTGCGGGAATCGGCCAGGAAGACTTTTTGCGGATATTTGCCCGCGAGATCGATGAGGCATTCGCGCACGGCCGGAGTGACGACTCCGCCGGCATTTGTTTCTGCCTGATCGGCGATGAGGATGACATTGAAGTCGGGGATGGCCGCAAGAAGGTTATCGACCACGCGCTGTTCAGCTTCTTTGGGCAGGGGCCGGGTGGAAATGAAATCCACGCGCGGCTGGTCTTCATCGCCGGTCTGGCTGTTCAGCAGCTTGGTGTAAGTGAACGTCTGCCAGTTCTGGACTTTGACCATACGGTCCGCCGCGATGCCGCGCTCGGCGAGCGCCTGTTCCAGTTCGAAGCCGAAGCCGTCATTGCCGCGGACACCGAGAGCCGCCACCTGTCCCGCGCCCATTGCCGCCAGATTGCTGGCCACGGTTCCCCCGCCGCCCGGGGTTGGTTGCGTGACCACCACGCCCAGGCGCGGAATGCCCGTCTCGCGTGAAGGCTCGGAGGTTGCGGGATCGTACGTGCACCAGCGGTCCAGGCAGATGTCGCCGACCACAAGCGCCTTGAGTTTGGAGAAAGCCGAGAGAATGTCTTCCGTCTTCATGCAACCTCCAGCAGGGCGCGGCGTAGCGCTGGAACGGTGGCGCGATGGTCGCCGCGCAAATAGAAACTTTCGCCGCCATCGGCGACGGTTCGAACCAGAATCGTCTTGTGCGGGCGGAAGTAGTAGCCCGGATCGGTCTTGGGCAACTCGTGGTGAATGTCGCCCTCGATCGGCACCAGGTCGAACACCGCCGTGGTGAAATGTTTAATTGACCGGCCCTGCTGCCGCGCCACGTTGCGGGCCATCGAGAGAGCCTTGAGGTAAACTTCCGGTCCCATGATGGCGGTGCCGAAATCCAGCATGAAGCCACCTTCCAGGCTCTCCACGGTTTGCGTGAAAATCAGGAAGTCGCGGTAGCTGGCCGCGCCCAGGGCCGCGCCGTCGCAGTTGGGATGCTCGTGGATGATGTCATATCCGATCCCGACGTGGACCGTGACCGGAACGGAGCGGCGGTAGGCTGCGGCAAAGATGCTGATGTCCTTGTGCGGGAAATCACCGGCGTCAATGTGGCGCCCAAGATTCTCGCCCAGGCCGAGTGAAAGCTCCGACGCCTCTTTGATCACGCCGTTCAAATCTCCGGTTTCTTTCCAGAGGCCGAACTCGCCCGTCTGGATGTAACGCGCCACGCTTTCGGTGGTGGCGCCGATGCGCGCCAGTTCGTAATCGTGGATGGCTCCGGCGCCATTCATGGCGATGTGGGTGATGAAACCGCGCTCCATCAGGTCGATGACGTAGCGGCTCATGCCCATCTTGATGACGTGCGCGCCTATCATCAGAATTCGCGCCGCGCCCTTGTTTTTGGCTAAGACCATGCGCCGGGCGATTTCGGGGAGCTGCGGATGCGAGTATTCGGGTGGCGGGTCATTGAGGCCCAGCACGTAATCAAGCTGCATGTCGTGCTTGCGCTCGCTGAGGGGCTTGATCAGGAGTCTCGATCGATCAAAGAGTTCGTATTTGGATTTCATCTTTGCGCCATCACTCGGGGAATAGGGTTTGCAGAAGCTCGTCGCGGCAAAGGAAGTTGGGAATAATGTAGTTCGCACCCACCTTGACGAGGCGGTCGCGCTTCCACTCGTCGACCTTCTGGCATTCGGGCTCGTCGGTGGCTACGCCGACGGCGACGCCTCCGGCATCCTTGACGTTCTTGATCTCCACGTAACCGTCACCAAATCCCAGCAACTCGTCTCCACGGCATTCCATGGAGCCGATCATCCTTTGAATCAGAATTGCCTTTGAAAAGCTCTGGTAATCGTCCTGGGCGCCATAGATGCCGCCGTTGAAATAGGATGTGATCTGGAGTAACTCTGCCTCTTCCACCGTATAGGCATGGTCTGTCCCGCTGGCGCAATAAAGTTTGAGCCCGCGCTCCCTGAGGGCTTCGAGCAGATTGCGCGCGCCCGGAACCAGATATTTTTCGGGCGATTCCTTGCCCTGCCGCAACGCTTCCCGGCGGTGGCGGATTTTTTCCATCAGGCGGTCATGATACATCTTTTTATAAGCCAGCGGTTCCAGCGGCCGCCCGCCGCGCAACTCAATCTGCTTCGCCAGTTCCATCATCTGGTAGATGGTCTGCTTGCCGGTCAATTCCCCCACGTAATCTTTCACCAGCGCGCGCAGTTCCGCTTCGCTTTCGCCGGTTTTCAGGTCCGCCAGGATTTCAACCATCATGGGAACCATGACGTCGATCCAGCCGGCGCGAAGCAGCGAAAGCGTGCCATCAAAATCAAAAAGGATCACTCGCGCGCGACTGGCCGAGACGCCGGAATGAAGATGCTCAATCATCGGACAAACCTTGTGTTGTATTGTCAGTTTCAGATGCGATTTGAGACTTTTCGAAGCACCTGCACAACAACTTATCTTAGTCGGCAAGTCGCCTGTGTGTAAACAGCGAGGCCAGCCCTGAAACGACCTGGCGCGCAAACGGTAAGGAAGTCGTCTTGCTTTGGCGAGCAGGGGAGAGAAGCACTCGTCCCAACAGCCGCGCGTCAATGTGCTTGAGACCGCTCCCGGCTCGAACCCTTTCGTCACAACAAAGGGCGATGCGTTCGTGAAAATGCTGGAGGGGGGGGTCGAACCCCCACGCTCTTTTGGAGCGCCAGATTTTGAGTCTGGTGCGTCTGCCAGTTCCGCCACTCCAGC
>JAKASH010000305.1 GCA_021828225.1 Acidobacteriota bacterium
CGTCTTCAAGAACGTCCAGCATTGCTTTTAATGCATGTAAAACTGCTCTAACACCTTTAACGCCAAGCCAAACCAAGAGTCGCTCTACGGAGATGGGCGGGTCGGTCCAGTCAAGTTTCAATGGGGTTCCAGCGGTTCTCAAGGCTATTAAAACAAGTACCGCGTATAAAAGAATGGTACCCGCCAGTATCAGCTTAAGCAGCCCGATAAATAAGCTCCAGGCCATGGCAGCCACCTCCCCTGTTTTGGTTAGATTACTCGGCAGGCAGTAAAGTTGCTAAGGTTCACGGCCCAAGCTGGTGCTGGTAGGAAGTTCCTCAAAGCCATGGACGTATTGTTTGCGCCTCTTAACCAGCAGGAGAGGGTTAGGCTTCGTTGACCGCTCCCAGGCGTTCAGCTAGAATCGGATTGAATGAGTCGCGCGACAAGCTCCGCGAGGCAGGTATTGAATAAACGCATCCTGAGCCTCCGATTCCGCACCCGGCTGGCGCTGGTGATGTTCCTGATCACTGCAAGCACGAGCGCCATTTTGATGGTGGCCTACGTGCAGCACAACCGCCGCATCAAGGCTTACGTGGCCGGCCAAACCTCAGACCTTTTGGAAATCATCCAATTGACTCAGGCGAGCGTCCCTTCCAAAGTTAATCGAAAACTGGCTCTCAGCGAATACCTAAGCGCGCTTAAAGGCGCCGGCCTTTCCTCGATCAATGTTATTTCACCCACCGGAGAAGTGGTGGCCAGCACCAATCCCAAACAAGTGGGCAAGCGGGTCAAGCTGAGCAGGCGACGGCACCGAAGGACGGAAGGGCCCATCCAGATTACCGCTCAGCTGCGAGACATCGATGCCGACGTCGGCGCCGGCGCTGGGCAGCAGCACTATGACATCAAGTTCCCCATCATCCAGGGAGAGAAAGTTGTGGGATACGTGCAGGTGGGCGGGGAGATGGATGAAGTGGGTTCCATGCTGAACCATGTCTATTTGCTCTGGCTGGCCTGGATTCTGGGCACGATGCTGACAGGAATGTTTGCAGTGGTTTATCTGGCCTTCCGTTTTACCAAGCCGATTGATTTGCTGGTGGAAGGGGCGAATCAGGTGGCCCAGGACAATCTCTACGTGTCTCTGCCGACAACAGGCAGCAGGGATGAGATGGGACGCCTGGCTCAAACATTCAATCAAATGGTAGAAAGGCTACGCGAGACCCGAAAGCTTCAGAAGCGGCTGAATGAAGCCGAGAAGTCTTCTTTGCTGGGCCATTTTGCCGCTACTGTGGCGCATGAGGTGCGCAACTCACTAAACTTTCTTAACCTGAGCATCGATCAGATCAGGGCAAAACGCTCGATTCTGAATGAAACACCGGGGCGCGAATTGAGCACCAGCCTCGCCAATATGAAGGAAGAAATTACGCGCCTGAACCACCTGGTCAGCGATTTTCTGGTGGTCGGAAGGCCTACCGAACCTCAGCTTGTGCCGTGCGACATTGAGACCATCGTCGGACAGGCTGTGAGCGTGGTCGAAAATCAGGCATGCCAGCAACATATCCGAATTGTGGCCCATTTGCCTACAGACCTGCCCGCCCTTCAGGCAGATGCTGCGCAGTTGAAGACCTGCTTCCTCAACATTCTGACCAACTGTGTGCAAGCTATGCCGCAAGGCGGAGATATCCAGATCACAGCAAGAAGGATATCCAATAACGGGGGCGGCGGGCATCTTGAAATGCGCTTTCGCGATACGGGGCCCGGCATTCCACAAGACGATCAAGAAAAGGTCTTTGCCCCTTATTTTTCCACCAAGGCGACGGGTTTCGGCCTGGGCTTAGCCATTACCCGGAAGATTGTTGAGGATCACGGCGGTCGCGTTTCTATTTCCAATGAGAATACGCCTGGCACTACGTTGATTGTCGAATTGCCCCTCCCGGACGTCTCGGTGACCAACCCACCGGCTGTCGCCAGTTCGAGTATTGCCTGAGGATTAGCATCCATGCCTGAAGGATCAGTTCTGGTTGTTGATGACGAGAAGCGGCAGCGGGAAATCTACCGGGACATCCTCCAGGACGAAGGTTACGAGGCGGTCACCGCTCCCAGCGCTGAGGCGGCTCTCAACCTTGTTGCACAGAAGCGCTTCGACCTGGTCCTCACCGATCTCAACCTGACCGGAATCAACGGCATCCAGTTGCTCACCGAAATTGTGCGGGCCGACCCCACCGTCGCCGTGGTCCTCATAACGGGTTATCCTTCCATCGAATCGGCGATCGACGCCACCCGGCGGGGAGTCTACCAATATCTGGAAAAGCCCGTGGACCGCGCGAGGCTTTTGGAAGTCGTCAACGACGCGCTCAATCGCCTGGCCGCCCTGAAGCGGACCATCCTTGGAAATTCCCCCGCCGTCAAGGAGATGGTCCGAATGATTGTGAAGGTGGCGCCCTCAGTTCACACCATCCTGATCCTCGGTGAAAGCGGAACCGGCAAGGAACTGGTTGCACGGGAAATTCACAAGCACAGTCCGCGGCATGACCAGCCGTTCCTGGCGGTCAATTGTGCAGCGCTCACCGAAACTTTGCTTGAAAGCGAACTTTTCGGCCACGAAAAGGGCGCTTTTACCGACGCCCATCAACAAAAGAAAGGACTGTTTGAGAAAGCCAGCCACTCCACCTTGTTCCTCGATGAAATCGGCGACACCAGCCTGGCCTTGCAGGCCAAGATTCTGCGGGCTCTTCAGGAGCGCGAGATCCTCCGTGTCGGGGGCACAGACCCCATCAAAGTGGACGCCCGCATTATTGCCGCGACCAATCGAAACCTGGATCAACTGATGCGGGAAGGTAAGTTCCGCGAGGATCTTTATTACCGCCTCAAGGTGATTCCCGTCGTCTGTCCTCCTTTGCGCGAACGGAAGGAAGACATCGAAGAGTTGGCCATGCACTTTATGCACAGAGCGGCGCTTGCGGCGGGACGCGAGGTTCGGGGGATTTCATCCGAGGCGCTGGCAGCGCTCGAAAGTTATCGCTGGCCGGGAAATATCCGGCAGTTGGAGTGGGCTATCGAGCGCGCCGTGGTGCTGGGTGAAACATCTCAACTGGAACTTCGCGACCTTCCTCCGGAGGTGCTGGAGGCTGAAGAAGAAGCAAGCTTGACTGGGATTTGGACAGCGACCGCGCCGGCACCCGGGGAGGACCTGGTTCCCATCATTCCTGAAGGATCGTGGGAAGAACATGAGAAAGCAAAAATTATTCAGGCCCTGCAGCGCACCAACGGGAATATCACCCGTGCAGCCCAGCTTCTGGGCATGACCTTTCGCACGCTCCAATATCGTTTGGAAAAGTTCGGCATCAAAAAAGCCTAACACTCTCCCAATCTCTGTAATCCTCAACAACCTCATCCGTACCCCTTAGGCCCTCGGTCCCATCCACATCGGAGGCCCGCGCAGAACTGCACTCAACCCCTTGTTATTTTCTGCCGAAGTTAAATACGGCTAATGAACGCAATCGAATATCGTGAAAATATAACGAATTCCCGGCGCACACCCGTGAAGGGTGAGTCCGGTCTTGAGGGGTTTTCCCGTGCGCATCCTTGTTGCTGAAGACGATCGACCGGTGGCGAGTTTTCTGAAGAAAGGCTTGGAGGCCGAGCATTACGCCGTGGACTTGGCTCCGGATGGGCAGGAAGCCCTTTACATGGCTGAGGAGTATGATTACGACCTTCTGGTTCTCGACTTGGTTTTGCCGAGGATGGACGGCCTGCAAGTTCTCAGACAGATTCGGACCAAGAAACAACCTTTGCCGGTCCTGGTGCTGACGGGTCGCTCGCGGGTGGAGGATCGTGTGAAGGGCCTCGACCTAGGCGCGGACGATTACCTGATCAAGCCGTTCGCCTTCCGCGAGCTCTCGGCACGCGTACGTGCGCTTCTGAGGCGCGGGAACCAGCCTCCTGACTTGAGCTTTCAGGTCGAGGACCTTGAAATGAACAGGGTGGACCGGACCGTCCGGCGCGGCGAAAGAAAAATCGATCTGACCCCCAAAGAATTCGCGCTTCTGGAGTACTTGATGAGAAATGTCGGCCGGGCCGTTTCCCGCGCCATGATCATCGAGCACGTGTGGAATTTCTCATTCGACACCATGACCAACGTGGTGGATGTCTACATCAATTACCTGCGGAAAAAGGTCAATGAAGGCTCTGAACGTCGGTTGATCCACACGGTCCGCGGCGTGGGCTACCGGATCGGCGATCCCAAATAGATCCCCGATTTGCGCTCCGAGTTCCCGCATGAATTTTGAGGAAGAATTGCTTGAAAATCAAAGGCGTCAAGACAACCTCGTCAGGGTTCTCAGAGGCCTTATCCATAAGTTGAGCCAGCCGTTGACGGCCTTGCACGGGTCACTGGAAGTGGCTCTGATGGGAAAGATTGATAAAGATACGTGTCGTGGGGTGCTTCGGCAATCAATCGAGGAAACTGACCGCATGATTGAAGTCCTGGAAACCCTTCGAGAAGTCCTGGATGCCGAGGACCCCGGGGACGATTTCCACCCGGTACGCTGGCGGAACCTGATAGCCCAAGCGCTGGAAGACCTTGCTCCGATGGCCTGCAACAAGGGATTGCAGTTGGTCCTGGGACCCATGGCGGACGTTTATGTGAAGGTTAACCCGCTGCGTGTCGATGCCGCCCTGCGCGAACTTCTCCGGCAGGCGATCCGTCGGAGCGCTCGAACTGGAGTCATTCGGATCGAGCTCTCAAGCCAGGAGCGCTGGGCGTCGCTCTCGGTTTGGGACGACAGTTTGCCGCAGGATGCGGCCGGGCAAGCAGAGAAATCTCAGCCAGCCGCTTCATTTACAGAAGTTTTGGAAGGAACGCTGCCCGAATGGTGGATTCTCGAACGCACCATCAAAGGCCAGGGTGGATGGTTAGAGATCGAGGAGATTCCTCCCGCCGGTCTCCGATGCCGCCTTTACCTCCCGTTAACTCCCTCTGAGGCTCAGAGGCCGTCCTCCGCTTAATAGCTTGCGGAGTGATGTCCGGGCCGGTGGAAAGCAAAAATATTTTAGGGACGCGGCTCTCTGCAAGAGGTGCCGCTGGAATACA
>JAKASH010000306.1 GCA_021828225.1 Acidobacteriota bacterium
TCGATTTCCATGTCGTCACCCCCTGCGTTGCACCACTGCCTGTCGCCGGCCGGTGGCGTTGGTACTCCATTCAAGCTGCCAGCCGAACTTTCGCGCTTGGCTCTCAACCGTCAAGTCCGAGTAGGAGCGCTTGATCTCATTCACGTCCCAGCCCTGGGCAAGCCCCAGTCGTCCTGTCTGGGGGTCGTAAGATCCCAACCCCCCGTCTTTTCGAAAGACCAGCGCCGTCTCGGAGGCGCGCGTCACTTCATATCCCCGCTTTTCCAACGCCGTGGCGAGTAGCTCGGCATCGGTACTTTTTGCTAAGAATTCCACTTTGGATTCCTGAATCGTCCAGCAAGGCATTTTCAAACCTCCGATTTCGAGGGCCGCATGACAGTGAGCGGTCCGCCGATTTCACGAATGACCCGACGCCGGGGCGCCGATGTACATTCCTCGTACTGGTAGACACCCGCTGCTGAGGCGCTGATGAACTTCCCCGAAGCCTGCTGGCGAAGCGCCTTAATCTGGTCGCCAGCGGACTTCGACACGGGCACTATGTACGTTGCCGCCTCGAGCAGACTCAACTTCAGGCGATAGGCCTTGCGGCAACACTCCTTGATCTCAGCCCCCGTCCAGCCGTCGTCCTCTGGCAGCTCACCCGAGACGCCGTACCTCGTGAGATAAATCCGCCATATGATCTCGCGCTCTTCGGCTGTGGGCAGGTCGAAGAAGAACGTGCCGACCGTGAAGCGCCTGCGCAGCTCGGGCGGAAGGCTTGCGATGGAATTGCACGTGGCGATAAACAACATCCGCCCTTGCGAGACAGCATCAATGATCTTGAGCGCGGTGCGCAGCCGGTCGGTCGAGGCGCCCACCAGCGAGCTCTCCATTGCGGCGAGGTCGAACGCGATGGTCGGAATGCGAGCCGTGTTCCCGGTTGCTTTTGCTACCGCTGATTTGGCGGCGCCAGGCGGCCCGATAAAGACTGTGCCATCGGCTTCTCGGTCCTGCATGTAGGTAAGAATGGTGCCGGTCATCTCGGTCTTGACGCCCGAGAGGTCCGTTCCCGTACCGGCGAAGGCTTTTTCGATCTCGTCCATAAAGACGATGACCCGCGGGGGATCAATGCCGGCGAGCACGGATCGTAAAAAGTGTTTCACGTTTTCGACGCCCCCAATCGAGTCAAAGGTCTCGCCGCCCCTCCATACCGACAATCCCGGCGTCTGCTCGATAATCTGCCGCTTTCGCTCCCAGAGGGCTTCAGTATCGAGTCCCTTGCTGCCGAGCGACATGGCAAGCGACTGCTCGGCCGGGAAACCCGCGAGCCCCATAAGCGCGTCAACCGCTTTCTCCACAACACTGGCGTCTGGCTCGCCCATCTTGGCGTCCTTGAAGACGTTCGAAACGATTCCCTTGAGGTCCTCGACGGAGGGCAGAGGCTCGTCGAGGACCAGCGCATCCTGCGTAATCTCCGTCGGCAATGCGGCGCCAGGCGCTGTCAGCAACAGAAGCATGCGGCCGCTCGATTTGAACCGGTCGCGCAGGTTCCAAATGCCTTGCATGACCACAGCGTCCGTATAGAACCTGTGGGCGTTTGAGAAGAAAAGAATGCTGTCATCGACCAGTTTCTCCGCCAGAGTCAAGGCATCCGAAGGCCGGGCCGAAACCATCGCTGGGTCGCCCCTATCGAGCACTCGGGCAGCCTCGGCTTTGCCGGGGCGGTTCACTCCTGCGAGGCCATGCATGATGTCCCAAACAAGAATCGGGGTCTTCTCGGTTTGACCATTCAATGCGCGGGAGACCGTTTCGATGCTGCCGGCGGGTTCCGCCGTTCGGACCATGACCAAGGGCGTTGAGACACGGCGAGCGGCCTTGAGCGCGAACACAAATTCTTCCATCGTTTGAATCATGGGTGGGCCTCTCTTCAATCAAGGGAGTTGACACATTGCCTGTGGAATCGTTCGTGGGGATCGAGTCGGTCAGAACAGCGCGAGGTCTTCAGATCGTATTGTTCGAGCCGCGTCCATTTGAGGACCTTGTTCAGATCGCGGCACCGCCAAGCTTACGGCTTGCGCCCTCGTGAGCTTTTGTTGCGCTCCTTGCGAGCGAGTTTGCTCGCATTCTCTGCTGCAATCACCGCGGCGCGGTTGAAGATTTGCCCCCAGGTGATCTCATAGACGTGGCGTGAACGCTTAACCCGCAACCGCAACCCGAACGGCTCAACATGCGCAATCATCGGGCGGCGGCCGATCAAGAACGGGGTCTCAAGGATGAGTTTCCGCTTGCGTCTCAGGATGCTTGTCATGGTCTAGGACTCGTTTAGTTTGGATCTCGGGAGACGTCGTGCTCCCGCATTTCTCCTTGGGACAGCACGGCTGACATCAGAGGGAGCACCTACCTCCTTCTGGAGGCTTCTCCAGGTACAGCCGGAACCGGCGATCGGCGCACTCTTGGTTGCAGAAGGCCCCAAGCTCGTCGTAGTCAGGAATGACATAACCGGGGGCGCGGACTTCGCGTCCGCAGAATCCGCAGACCTCTCCGAGAATCATGTTGACAAGTGGGGAGACCGTTCGTGAGGGCGCAGGCTCTCCCAACTGCGGCCCGCTCCCGCCTTCCGCACTCAAACCAGGCGCCGAGGCTTCCGGGCTGAGGTCGGCGCTCGTCGGAGTACGTCTCGCTTCCTTGAAACATTCACGGAAGAGCAACGGCTGCCCGGTCGTCTCGTGACGCATTGCATCTCCTCCCATCGGCTCTGCCTCAGCAAGTACGCAAGCGTGACCCACTGGTTTGACCTTCTTCCGGTGGAGTGAGAATTTCTTGCTCGCAGCTCTCAGTTGCGCTCCCCCACTCCCCACAAGAGGATGACTCCCAGGATGATCGCCACGGCCATCACGCCATTTGCCAACGCCATAATGGGGTGCTGGGGGAAGATCGCGTAAGCGATGAACCCGTTCAGGGCCGCCAGCACCAGAAGCAAAACTCCGAACAACTTCAGATGCTCTTCGAGCCATTTCTTCATCAAGATTCCTTTTCTGGCCGGGGTTTTGCCGCTGTGGTCTGGCCCGATTTGCTTCGGGCGGTCGGAGAGACGTGTGGGCCGAGGTAGCTCTTGAAAGTCTTCGCGGAATGCTATTGGAGAGTTGCCGGGAAATTAGACCTGTTGGCGTGGAATGGTCAAATCACACCGAACAGGTGCCTCATCCTGACTGGAGGCGCGCCGCGTGACAACGCATTTGCTGGAGGGAACGAGGGCGTTGTGTTGCCAGGACGCTGTCTTTGGCGGGCTACTGCAGATCTCCATTCGTGCTCCCGCAATTCTCACAGCGGTAGCCCGACCCGCTGCTGGTCATAATGGCGCCACAACCCTTGCAAGCCGGCGCGTCGCCATTGGATCCGTTGTTGCGTGATAAGGACTCGGGCACCCGAGCCGGAGTCGCGTCCAAAATCCGAATCTCCGATTCAGCACAAGAAAGCGAAGAACCCTGCGGCAGAAATTTCAAAGCCATGTACCTGAACAAATAATCCATCAGCGATTTGGCGTATCCGATTCTGGGGTTCCCTGACCAGCCGCTCGGCTCGAACCGCGTGTGGCTGAACTTGTCGCACAAGATCTTGAGGCTCACTCCGTATTGCAGAGCCATTGAAACAGCGATTGCGAACGAGTCCATGAGTCCCGCGATCGTCGAGCCGGCCTTCGCCATGCGGATGAAGATCTCGCCCGGCTGCCCGTCCTCGTACAGGCCGACCATCAAATAGCCTTCGTGCCCGCCTACCGAAAAGTGGTGGACGATCGCCTTACGTTCATCCGGTAGGCGGCGGCGCAAGGGTTCCTGCCTCTGCGAGTCGACAGGTCCGGCTTCCAGAGGCATGTTTTCTGCCCTCGGTGTCGGTGTTTCTGTTTCCGCTTTCATGTTCAACTCCTTCTTCGCACTTCCCGTCGCGATCGATGGTGGCGAGCCCCTTCTGGCCTGCCTGCGGCGATCAGGCCTCCGGGCATTCAGCCGAGCGGCGCGGCATCGCCCCTGCCTGCGCTACGATCCACTGTGACCATTGACCTGGCCGATACAGCGACCGCCCCCACTTCTTCTGACCCGTGCATGGCATCCGATTCTTCAATGACCAGCCGATTGCGAAGCGTCAAAACTATGCCTTCTGCCGCACCCGAGACCGCTCGAAACTCCTCGCGCGCTTCCTCAACCAGCGCATCAACAGTGGCGTCGTCGGAATCCGGGTCGTGATGGAACAGGATCAGCCTTTTCCCATTCGAGTCGCGCGCGATCCGCGTTCCCTCAAGCCATGAACTGTGTCCCCAGCCTTTCTTGTCGCGCATCAACTGCGGTGGCGCGTATTGCGCGTCGTACACGAGAATGTCAGCCCCTGTTGCCAACTCTCGGAGGGCGCGGTCATGCTCCGCCGAGCCGGGCTCCGTATCCGTTGCATAGACAAGGGCCGCACCGTCCGCCTCAATCCGGTAGGCAACAGCTCCCTGCGGATGGTTCAAAGGCGCAAACTTGATGGTCGCAGAGGAGGCATGGACGGGCCAATCTTCCTCGCCACGAAAAATTCGCGTGGCGCGCATCGCCTCCGGCGCGGCCGGAAAGAACGGCCGGACCATCTGATGTCTGATGACGGCCTCCAACTCGCTGCCCCGTCGCGTCGCAGCACGAATCAGAAAAGTGTTATGCGCCGCGTAGAAAGGAAGGAAGAAAGGGATGCCCTGGACGTGATCCCAATGAAAGTGCGTCAGGAAAATGTGAGCGCGAATCGGAGAGCCAGCAGCATTCCGAACCAAGCTCTTGCCAAGCGCTCGCAAGCCTGTCCCACAGTCCAGAATAATCAAGGTGCCATCATCCAGCCGGACTTCGATGCACGCGGTGTTTCCCCCGTATCGAGAATTTCGGCGTTCCGGTGTCGGAATCGAACCCCTCACACCCCACAATTTGATTCGCATCTTCAGCTCCTTGGTTTCTACGCTCGTATTCGCAAGGGGAAATCGCTCAATAGTTTCTTACCTCACAGACTTCGTGTTCCGGTTCCTGTGAACGAACAACCGTCCAGTGGTCG
>JAKASH010000307.1 GCA_021828225.1 Acidobacteriota bacterium
CGCCACCGCTTGTCAGGTTGAGAAAGTCGAACTCGCCACTCTCAATCATTCGGCGCGCCCTGGCGGGTTGCCATTCCGGGAAAGCCGCGTGTTGACGAATCTCCTTCAATCGCACTATGTTGGGCGCGGACTCCAAATTCAGGCGGCCGCGCCGTCGCAAGCGTTGCCTTCCCAACCAAACCATTTGCGCCCATCGCAAGTACCGGATCGTGCGCCAATATGTTCCCAGTGACGGCAACTTCAGGCCCGGCGCAAATTCAGGCAGGGCGAGTCGATCCTCGGGAGTGCGAGTGTGCTCAGTTTCGATCCCAAGTAATGTCGGTGCCATTGGTCAGTGAAAAACCGCGCTGCAAAAAGGGTAGGGCCGGCTCGTCACAACTTTCTTTGCCGCCAGGAGGACTAACGGAAAGTCGGACCCCTCCAACCAACGCGTCTCAGAAAACTCCTTCTTGTCCACGGGCTGGAAACCGGCATTGCTCAGGATTGATTCCCACTGCGCAGCCCCAAAACGGTTGCGGGAAACCCGCAGATAGGTCAGGTAGGATTTCACAGGTCGAACTCTTAAAAACATTGGGTTAAGTGTGCGTGAAAAAAAGGCGGAACGCAGCCGCTCTTCGAACTTCCGAATGCGGTTGCAGGGATTCGGAACACTGAAAATCAGGACTCCCCCAGGCCGCAGCACTCTTGCGAGTTCTCGAGCCACGCCTTCGACATCCAGGAGGTATTCGAACACGCTTGAGGAAACAATCGCGTCAAACCTGAGACCCTTGAAAGGCAGGACGGTCCAGCCGGATCTCAGCGAAAGCCATTCCACGGGGATTCCCGCCCAATTGTTGCGGGCGACTTCAAGCATCCTTTCGGCGATGTCGCATGCGGTCACCTGATATCCCCCCTGCCCAATCGCTGCGGAAATCTCACCTGTCCCGCATCCCAGGTCAAGGATCCTGGCAGGCGGAGGGCACAACGCGGAAAGCCTCGCAGTAAACCGTGCCAGGCGGGAATCGAGCTTGCCGCCCGGACCGTACTTGTATTGCCAGGCGTGAGCCTTACCATTGAATAAAGTTTGAACGTCGCTAACTGCCGGCGTGCTCACGGATTCCCTCCTTCTCAAGCCCGCGAATCGTTATTGGGCGCTCTGTCTCGAAGAGTTTTGCTTTAATGTGAAAGATCTGAATGGCTTGAAAGCAGCAGTAGAGAAGCCCGGGAACGCCGTCGAGGATACCTATCTTCAGGAAATACTTGTAGGAAAACAGAAGAAGCGGTGACCCGGGAAAGCGGAGCAGAGCGCGCTTCAGCCAGCGCCGCCTCTGCGCCTGAATACCCCACAGTGATGGCTGAAGTTCCCCGGCGGTCCCTTCACGGAGCACTTTGACTTCCCAGTTGGAATATTCGTTATGCTTCTGAATGTATCGGTCAAGTGAATTGATGTTTTCGTGCCGAACCGGATTTTTCAGGCGTCCAACGTTGCCGGTTACCACTACGTGCTCATGCACTTCGATGTCCGACATCGAACGGTCTTGAGACTCCAGCCGCTTTTCGTAGCGCCCCCTCCCCTTACGAAACAAAGATAGCTTCCACAGTTGCGTGTTGCCGTGCCGAAGCTGCCGGCCCAGGAAGTAGATTTCGAATCTGAGCCAGTAGCCGTCATACCTGTTCGCCCCAATAGCCAATTCCATTTCCCGCTTCAACGGGTCAAGGAGGATCTCATCCGCATCCAGCAGCAGGATCCATTCATTGCGGAAAGGAAAAGTGTCGAGCATCGCCTGGCGTTTTTTCGGCCAACCGCCGTGGTAGTCGAACTGAACAACACGTGCTCCGTAAGATTCAGCGATGACGGCCGTGCGATCGGTGCTGTGCGAATCGACGACAACGATTTCGTCGGCCCAGCCGCGAAGGGCCTCAAGACAGCGAGGCAAATTTCTGGCTTCGTTCCGAACCGGAATCAAAACGGAAATGGGGACCTTGGAATTCAAGAGACTGTTCATGCACGATCAGGTTCAGGACAACATGGCCAAACTTTCGGTGCAGGCAGGCGAGTATCAAACCTTTGCTGCCCAAATCAACATGTCCATCCAAATGGGCCAAACGCGACCAAGATACAAGGTCCTCTCCAACCGGAAACCGTTCTGTACCAGCAGATGACTCAACGACTTTACTGTAAAGAAGCGAATATGAGGGCCCGCAGGATCGTAATGCTGTTCGAAACCCAGCAATGCCAAAGCAAGATTTTTGAGCCGCCCATGGTAAGGCGTGCTTAAGAACAAGGTGCCGCCTGGCCGAAGGACACGCCTCATTTCTGCGAGCGATCTGGGTACGTCGAGCAGATGCTCGATCACCTCGCAGCAAAACACCGTGTCAAACGTCCCGTCGGCAAATGGGAGGGACGAATCGAGAACTCCTGCGACAGCGCCGGCGGCTGAGGAGTGCGCACGCATCTTCTCAAGTGCACTAAGCGAAATGTCGAGTCCGGTTGCCTGGTAACCCGCAGCCACGAGAAGTGCCATGGCCTTTCCTGCACCACAGCCAGCATCCAGCAATCTCCCTCGCTGGGCCCCACTGTAACGAAGGAACATCTTGACACGGTCATCCGTCAGCAGGTCGGCATCCGGAGAAGCTTCCTTCCCGGATGTCCAATACCGTTCGTAGTATTCCCTTGTCACGTCAAGTGCCATGATTCACAGACTCCTTACCTGGCGCTTTCGCAATGGACTGGCAGGCGCAGGCGAGCGGTCCTCCGTCACTAGAAATCTCGCCTTTTCGATGAGTAACCGAACATGGTCATTCCAACTGAAGTGGGTGAAGGCTCGTCTTCGCCCTTTGAAACCCAGGGACGCACGCAAGTTTGAGTCCGCTGCCAAATTCCTCACTTTTTCAGCAAGGCCCTCGGCTCTGAGGGGGCTGAAGTATAGCGCCGCGTCCCCGCAAATTTCGCGATTGACGGGGATATCCGCCGCAACGATGGGAATTCCAAACGACATCGCTTCGACCATCGGAAACCCAAACGACTCAACCAAGGAGGGAAAAACAAATATGTCCGAATCAAGGTAGAGACTTTGCGTTCGCTGTTTGTCGAGCGGCTCAAAGAGTTGAGTGTGTCTCTTAACCTCAGGCCGCAGCGCCATCGCTCTATCCTCAGTATGAGTAACTGTAGAGTTAGCTTCCTTCCAGAAAGGGCTTGCCGTACTCCTCAAAAAACATATGCGTTGACCATTTCCATTGAGCAAGGGCAAGGCCTGAAGCAACGTTGTGAGATTCTTGTGCTCGGCATAGAAAGAAACATAGAGAAGGCGAAGGGACTCGCAAGGGCCTCGGGTTGTGGCATCCAATTCTGATTGAGTCATCGCTGGAATAGACTCCGGAGGGGTTACCCCATAAGGGTTCACAAGGGCCTTCCAGGCATCGACATCAACAAAGCAGCGCAGTTCATTGAGCATCGCCCGCGTCGGCGTCATAACCACGTCGGCGGCCCTCACGCTTCGGCAGATCAGCCAGCGGCGCAGTTCGAAGTTGATCCGGTATCGGAGAGAATGCCTTGGCAGGAACATTTCCCGGTAGTTTCTGGAAAAGTACAGCGCGTTCCTGACCAGGAGGATTTGGCGCACCGGGCAACGAAACATTCCAAAGTTGGCGGTGGAGAAGAGGACATCGGCCCTTTGCTTCTTTAGAAAACGTCGAAGCGTGATTTGCTCCCACCCCATTCGCTTCAGCGTGCCGGCATGTCCGATTTCTGTGGGCAGCACCTCGATGTTTTCGGCGACGCCTTCCAGCTTTGCGGCCGTTTCCGGAGGCAGGAAGACAATGAACTGAACACCCCCCTCCGTCGCGGACAAGTGGCGGAGCAGGTTGGTGATGTAACTGACCGACCCACCCATCTTTGCGGAGACTGCGTTGATGACGATCTTCATGGCAGACGAAATCGCACTCGGGCTCGCGATGCCTTATTTACTGTCAGGGGCTGATGTGCTCTGGGATTTGAAGTTGTCGTCAAGGACCGTAACCGCCCAGCAGCTCCGATACCCGGCGAGTTAGCGCCTCGGATGTGAAATTCTCCAGTGCCCACTGCTGCCCTTGTTGGCCCATCCTTGCAGCCAACCCGGGGTTATGAAGAAGCATTATCAGGGCCTCTGCGACATCGGAGTCAGACTCAGGGTCAACCAGCAAGCCGGTTCGCTCATGCAGAACCGCTTCCGCCGCGCCGCCCCCGCAACTGCCGACCACGGGCTTGCCGGCCAGGGCAGCCTCCACATAAACCCTGCCAAAACCTTCGCCCAGCCAGCCTCCGTTGTGCCGTGCCGTTCTGCTCGGCAGCACAAAGACATCGCAAGTCCCGTAACACGCCGCAAGATCTGCGTCGGAAATACCACCTTTGAATTCGACGTGATGATGCACTCCCGCTTTAACGGCCAGGCGCTTCAGGCGATCAATATCGTCCCCTTCGCCCACAACCGAGTAACGCACGTTCGGGACAACTTGCCGTACTTTCGGCAGCGCACGGATGACCGTGTCGTATCCCTTGTAGGCATTCCCCTTGGTGACCATCCCCACGGAAAGAATGTGTCGCCCTCTTCCGTTTGAAGCCAGGCTGAAGCCGTTTGCACTGTTCGAAGCCATCAGCATTTTGGCAAAGTCGTCAGGAATTGCGTTATAGAGCAGACGCATCTTGCTTTGCGGGATGCCGTTGATCCTGGAAACCGTCTCCGCCGTGAAACGGCTGATGGGGAGGATCAGGTCGGCGCGATCTAATGCCCAGCGCACATCGACCGGAAAGCGGGGCCACGCCTCTCGCCCATGGCAGGTGACCCAGAAGGGAGTTTTAAAAAGCGTCCGCATCAGGCCCGCGACCGGCGCAAGACCGATGTGTGTACATACGATCAGATCGTACTTGCGGGCGCCCAGGCCGACCGCTCTACCGGCAAACCTGAACTTTTTTGCAGCCGTCAGCCGCCGGGTCACCCGATTGAGGACCCGGTACTTTGCGGGATTTCTCCCGATTTCACCAACGTGGAGGAGCGCC
>JAKASH010000308.1 GCA_021828225.1 Acidobacteriota bacterium
TTGCCCCGGAAGTTTCAGCTTGTTGAATTGCAGCAGAAGCATGGCTCGGTCTGTGGGGCTGGAACTCGGAATCAATCTTGCAATGCGGCCACTGACAACAGCTCCCAGCGGAATCGCAACCCCGCCAGGCCCCTGCACCTCCCGTTCGACTTCGGCTTCGACGCTCTCGTCCAAATGGGACGATGTGGTGCTGACGGGAGTCTTGAGGCGAAGGTAAAGGACCGTTCCCGCCGGCACCTTGTGAGCGAGAGCAGTATCAGCAGCCCGGGAAGCTGTTGACAACGATTGCGCCCCGGCTTGAACTCCCTGCCCCGCAACCAGAGAGACTGATGCCAGCAGCAGACAAACTGGGACACCCACAAGCAAAGTCATCCTGAGTTTGCAGCTTCTACCCATGGGAAATCTCTTGAGCCTGATCCGCAACTTTTCAGACACACCTTTCGGCACCATCATCTTCCATCCCCTGGCGGCTATGCCCGCCCCCGATAACAAAGCACCCCGAAATCGGCACCGGAGTCCGTCACGACAATCGATACAAGTCTATTTTACTGGAGTGAGGCGCGAAGTTCCTGAACGATCTCGCGCGCAATCTCATGCCCTCGATCGAGGTCGTCTGGAGGCAGTGATATTGCCGCGACCTTTGCGTGGCCGCCTCCTCCGAACCTCTCGCAAATTGAGGCAAGGTTGGCGTTCTTCGGCGTGGAATTCCAGGGGTTACTTCCAACGGCGATCTTGATGCGTTCCGCAGACCGGCTCAGCGCCACGTTATAAACGGATTCAGGAAACAGGTAATAGGGGATGAATTTATTAAACCCCTCAAAACTCTGATCGGAGAGGTCGAGGTAAACAACGCCGTTACGGAGTTGGGCGCGATTCCTGATAATGTCGATCGTTTTCAGGTGCTGATCGTACAGCCGCTCGAAAGCCTGGTGAATGCGAGGAAGCGCAGCAATCTCACGAAGCGGCTTTGAGAGGAGCTCGGGAATGAGCCCGGCGACAAAGTCATTCGACGATGCCCCTTCAATCACCAGTGTGATCTGCGTCGCGGGATCCCGCATTTCAACCGCCGTCTTCGAATCCGGGTACTGGGCGCCATCGATGATGTCCGCCCATTGAATGACCTCTTCAAGTTCAGGAGCGCAGAAATTGAATTTGCTTGCCGCAATGTGGGCAATGAATTTTGTGCAGGAGCGAAAAGATGGATCGTAGAACTTCCTTCCGCTCCGGTCCTGCCGGAAGTGTTCAGCGTCAGCCGGGGTCAGGAAAGCGCTCTGGTGATGGTCAAACCACCAGGTGAGGCGAGGCGAGCTGGAATACTTGAAGTCCACGATGACGTTCTCGTCGCCGTCGAAGATGTCTTCCTCGAACAGTTGTCCCGCGCGGTGAAGCAATCCGTGATAGAAGAATTCCGCATGCGGGTCGATGACCTCCCGGTAGAAACGTGAAAACACCGCTGCCGAGCAGGCCCCATCGAAACACCGGTTGTGAAAACAGACGCGTACTCTCATTGGTTTTAGTCAGCTCCCTCGCTCCCCCCCTGAGCCAAGGAACGCGATTGAACAAAGTAGAACGTGCTAAATTGCTCTGTTGATCGCCAATTGTCAAGAGAAAAGAAGATCCGACGCAAGAAAATTGCCGCATCGATACGGCAACGGTCCTCTCTTGTGGGCTTTGTGAGCGGTATCCTGACAGGCTACTACAATTTTTCCGCTTGCTGAGCGGCCCGGTCTCCGATCACCGGAACCCTGTACCGCTCGCCGTTGTAAGCCTTATATATGAGGAAAATAGCCAGTCCCAAAAGGCCTGCGCCATAGACGGTCCACACGAGAGTATCCAGAATCCATCCGATCACGGGAATCAGCGCAAGGATTGAGGTCATGATGCCCAGAGCAAATGCCACCCCCATCGCAACGAGACCCAGAAACAAGGATTGAAAAGCATGGAAGCGTACAAATTTGTCCTTGTTATAAGGTCCAAAAATGAGAAAGAAGATGCACGCAACCGGCCAGAGGATGTAACAGAGCAAACCCGCAACATTAGAGGCAATCCCGGGCAGGCTCAAGCCGGACGCCGCGCCCGCCGGCGTAGTTCCCGCACTCGCACGGGCTGGCGACCCGCAGGAACTGCAGAAGACGGCGTCGTTAGCCAAGGCTGCTCCGCACTTTCCACAGGTTGCCATGGATTGTCTCCTTTCCTTTGGGAAACCGCCTCTTGCAAGGCATATGATAAGTCCGGCCCGCTGAGTCTTTGATCCTGAAGACGGGTGGCTCTTCCCGATTCATCTTATTCTTAACACACTCTACCGGCCCGTACAACGAACAAGCCCCGGGCATCAACAGTTACCCTGCCTTCCACGTTCCTGCAAGAATTTTCATGTGTTAAGATAGATGCCAATCTCTATTGTAATGATCATTATTTAGATAATGATGCCTCTACACTAAATTGCGGATCGTCACTGGAAACCCGCCCGCCTGCAAAAGCTTTCAAGTACGAATGACAGCATTTCCTGTAGCGGCGCTGTCCCCGGCACCGAAATGCGCAGGCGGGGATACCGGCGCTAAAGCCAACGTCACTCTAATTTGCAATCATCAAGAACCCGGGCGTGTGGCCGATGCCGTGTGGCTGCCGGCAACCTGAATTTCCGCGCTGCTGGAGGAGACATCCGTGATCGGTGCCTCGCGGTGCTGGTGGGGATAAACAGCGTCCATGAAGAACTGGTTGGCTTTGCGATACCGCAGCCGGGCCTTGACCACGAGTGGTCCGGTTACACCTCTGGGCACCTGGAAGCTATACTCGAAAGATTCCGTCTTTCCGGGAGGGATCGCCGGGCGGTATTTCGGACCCGTGGGATGCCAGATGTCCGGCGTCATGATGGACTTGCCACTCTCGGTGATGGCAATCGGCCGGAGGATATACGATCCGGCCTCCACGTGATTCCCGGCGTCGAGCCCGCCGGAATGGAATACTTCCCTGCCCGCCTGGTCGCGCACGGCCAGTTCAATCCAGACGCGCACCACGTTCAGCGGTCCGGTCGGAAAGCTGTGTCCCACTTTCTTGTTGGTCAGGACAACCTGCAAATCGAGCGTCTGGCCCAGGTTCGCGGATGCCGGCGCCTTGATCTCGATGGGAACAATGGGGCCGCGCGGCCAGACTTTCTGAATCTCCGGGACCAGCCGCTCGCCGCTAAGCCATTTCTCCACATCACGGACCTGCTCCGCGGCGCCCGGTGACGAAACCGCCAGCGGCATGTATTGATTGCCGGCCGCAAAACGGTGGTTGTGGTACCTCAGTCCCAGCCCAACTTCCACATCGTAGGGATCGGCTTGCGCCGGGCCTTTGACGCTCTGCAGATACATGTGGCACTGCTGGCAGCGCAGCCGGTCGGCGGTGTTGGGATCGGTGTTCCACTTGTTGTTCTTCCAGTCGTCGTACTGCGTCTCCACCTGCAGTAGGCCCGGATATTTGCCTACCACGTCGAATTCTTTGTGGCACGGAGCGCACGATTCCGCCTGGCGGGCAATCTTCAGGTTGTAGTCGCGGTCGTGCTGCGCGGGATAAACGCGAATCAGAAAGTGATTGACCACGGTCGCAAAGCGAGTGTCCCTGTATTGGTAGAGATAAGGCTTCGGAATTCCGAGCACATAACTTCCGATTCCGCGCTCGTCCACGTGGCGCACGGCGTGGCAAACAATGCACGAGTCGCCTTCTTTGTAACCGGGAATGGTTTTCCCCAGCCGCGGGTCTTTGTACCCGGAAAGCATGGAAACCGGGGCATGGCAGCCGCCGCATTTTTCGGTGGATTTGATTCCCTGCACGTCCGTGGTGGCGCTGCGCACCTCCTGAAAAAACTGGTCCTCTTGCGACCAGCGATGGGCGCTGGCCCGCCATTCATCGTAAATCACGGTATGGCATCCTGACGCTCCGCACGAGCGCGAATCGGCAATCGCCTGCGGCGGGACCGGGCCGCCGGTTACGGTTTCAGCATGGCTGGGAGCAAAGGGATTAGATCCCGGCGCCGCCTTGAAGCTCTTGGGCGGTTGGTAATTCTTGAAGTTTGGCGGGCGGTAAGTCACCGTGCCGGCCGCCAGCAACACGCAAAGGCCTGCAGACACGCCAAACGCATATTTCCACGTCCGCCGTCGCGCAGGCCCGTAATCTTGAGAGGGCACGACAGCCAGCGGGCCATTTGCAGACGTGCTTTCCTGCCTGTGCGGCAGAGCGTGGTAGAAGAGAAACGGCAGAGCCAACACGCCGGTCCATAGATGGACCGTCGCCCACCAGTGGCTGATGACAATCTCAAAGAGCGCCTGCCAGGTGATGACAAGTCCCGCCACCACGCTGCCGGCCAGCAGCCAGAATCCAACGTAGGCGCAGATTTTTCGCGCTTTCCGCGGCGCCTTGCGAGTGGCCAGCCAGTGGCTGAGCTGCCACAGCGCAAACGGGACGAGAACCAGCAGGCCCAGCGCCGTGTGAAAGAGCACCGCCATCTGGGTTCCCACGCTGAAGCGAAGCAGCCAGACCAGCAGGCCCGTAAGCGCCACAAACAGCAGCGCTCCGCCTACCCAGGCAAACCCCAGAACGCTCCGCTCACTGACGAAAGCGTGCCGGATCGGCGATACCCATTCCTTGTTGTTTTTCATTGTTCAGTTCCTGAATGTGGCCTACTGCAGCGCATCCCGCGCCTTGCCATCCCTCCGGCATCAGGCCCGACTCAACAGAACCTCGCACAGTAACAACTCCGATGCCGACACCAACGTTTCACGATAGACCCCTGAAACTTTCGCGGGAGTGATGTAGGTCACACCCCGGTGTGACAGCACTCATATCCGGTTCTCGCCTTCACAGGTTAATTGTGTCTTATGCGCTTGTTTCGGGCGTGAGGGTAAGAATGAGTTCCAAGCTGACAAGGCGGGATTTCATCAAGGGTTCTTCCCTTCTGGGAGCAGTCACAACCCTCGGTACGACCACCGGCAAAGCTGCCGAGCACCCGCCGGGCTGGCGCGTTCGCACACGC
>JAKASH010000309.1 GCA_021828225.1 Acidobacteriota bacterium
GTCATCCAGAGCGACACCTTTCCCGTTTCAGCCATCAACTACCTGGAGAATACCGCCAATAGCTGGTACGATGCAGGTTGGATTGACGTCCGCAGGGAGTTTCAGCACGGACTGACGTTCCTTGCAAATTATACGTGGTCGAAGAGTCTCACAGATGCGCCCGACTTCCGCTCGGCCATGATGCAAGCCTCAATCCCCCAAAACAACTCGGATCTCGCGGCAGAGAAAGGGCTCAATGGCATGGATGTTCCGCAACGTTTTGTAGCCAGCTTGGTCTACAACCTGCCCGGATGGGGCGGGCCTGCTTTGCTACATCACCTGACGTCAGGCTGGACCCTAGGCAGCATTTTTACGGCCGAGAGCGGGATGCCGTTTACGATCTCTGTTTTCGGTGACACGGCTAATGCGGGAACACTGCTAGGACAGAATCCGATCCGCGGTAATGTTACAGGGCTACCCTTGTTCCCTGCGGGAACGCGCACAACGGCGCAATGGTTCAATCCGGCGGCTTTTGCCGCGCCCGCTCCATACACGTTTGGCAACGCCGGCGTCAATACCGTTTTCGGGCCCGGCTACGTGGATCTCGACCAAGCCATACAGAGACAGTTTGCGATCACTGAGCGGGTCCATTTCATTTTCCGAGTGGAAGCGTTCAACGCTTTGAATCACAGCAACTGGGGTTATCCAAACAACTACGTGAATACCCCCCAGTTCGGTTCAATCACTATGGCCGAAGGCACTGGCCGTGAAATTCAGCTCAGTGGCCGGCTTGACTTTTGATTCCTGCGCAAGAACCACATGCAGAGCAGTTCTCCCCATGGCCGAGGTGCCGGAGGGAGCGTGCGCGGGGATGGCCGTCTGCGGTCAGATTGAAGATCTCCCAAACCTCGGAGAAGTGTTCAGTAATCCCCTCGACTGTGAATGTGGTGAAATCGCTACCAGTTGTCGCGTCCGCTCGTTTGCCATCCCACTTGGTGTTATTCACCAGCATCTCCAAGGTGCCGCCGGTGGCTTCGGTCTCATTAAAGGTGAACTGACGAATCCTCTTTACTGTGACCGCGCCAGCCAGCGCGCACCTGCTGGATTGGGATCGCGGCCGGCTCAATAGCCGAAACCAGAGCGTGAGTGCGTTCCGTGAAGTTCTTTGTCAAATCCGCTGCAAGTTTCTCGGTTCGGGGAATGAGCGGACAGTAGTCCTTGTTGCCCAGGAGATTGTCGAAAACGCGCTGCCGCCGAATTCGGGTGGAAGGTCCATCGATGTGAAGGTCCTTGTCGAGCAGGTCAATATACGGCCCGGACGTAAGATCGGGCACGTCGAGAGTGGCTTGCGTCAGCAGTTCGTACAAATACCAGGCACGGCGGGCGAAGATCCCGTTCGGCTGGCTTTCGACCCACCGTTCGAGATCGACCTGCCTGATGTGTGCGAAGGCTGCCTTGTAGACGCCGAGATCGACGGGCTCGTATCTGAGAGCGAAGCGAAGCTGCCCCGGAATTCCATCCGCTGGCTGGGCATGAGAAAAATTATCACAGTGCTGCCTTTCAGGGGGCTGTCTGCCGGAGTCTACATCGTTCAATCACGCCCAATTCGGCTTGGTTTACTGTGATAAGAATGTGATAAGAGTTGAGGAAAAAGCAGCAACATTGCACCAATATTGGTGCAATTTTAGGCTCGATCCATTGCCCTCGATTTTCCTGTAGTTTCCTGATACCCCTGGTGTAGCGTCGGCTCTGGCAAAATTCGTTTAAACGATTCTGCTGCTTTGCAACCAGGGAGTCAGGGGTTCGAATTCCCTCAGGTCCACCAAGCTTGCCTCTTATTTCCTACCACTTCCAGACTGTCTTCCCCGGCTTCGAAATGGGGGTTTTCGGTCATTGGGCTAGAAATACAGTGCAGCAGGCGAGTTGAATCGGGATCAACGCCTCTGCCGGCCAACTCCCCGCACGCCCTCGATGAGACGGTCGACCTCTTCCTTTGTCGTGTAGCACGCGCAACCGGCACGGACGAGCCCTTCGCCGGCCAGCCCCAGCCGGTCCACTACCGTGGCCGCATAGAAATTTCCATGGGAGACGAACACTCCCAGTTCCGCCAAGTGCCGGGCGACCTCGGAGGGCGCAACGCCCTGGACCGTGAACGCTATCGTCGGCGTTCGCTGTGCCATAGGGTCGGGGCCAAACAGCCTGACGCCCGAGACGCCGGAGAGTCCTTCCCACATCTGTGCTGCCAGCACCCGGCCTCGCGCGTCGAATCCCCCGAGCGTGGCCCGAAGCCGCTCGCGCCTCGATGCTCCGGCCGTCAGTGAAGAGAGGAAGTCCACCACCGCCGCCGCTCCTGCAATGCCTTCGTGGTTCAGGGTGCCCGTCTCAGCCCTCTCTGGAGGCGCATCAGGAGCGGGAACGAGTTTCGGGAAGTCGATCGTTTGAAGCAGCTCCCTCCGGCCGAACAGGACGCCCAGATGTGGGCCGTAGAACTTGTAGGCGGAGCAGACAAGGAAATCGCATCCCCAGGCCTTCACGTCCGTGGGCAGGTGAGGCGCAGAGTGAACGGCGTCAGCGAAAAGGAGAGCTCCTGCATCGTGCGCTATTTCGGCAGCGTGTCGGATGTCATTGACCGTGCCCAGAGCGTTTGAGGCCACACCCATTGCCAGAACCTTCGTCCGCTTGTTAACCTTGCTTTCCAGGTCACGCCAGTTGAGTTGGCCTGTCTCCACAACCATCCTGACCGGGAGGAGCGTCACTCCGCGCTCCTGCGCCAAGGCTCGCCATGGCGCGACGTTCGCGTGATGGTCCAACTCCGTGACTACGATCTCATCACCGGGACCAAAGCCCCGGCCAAGCGCCCGCGAAAGGTGGAATGTCAGCGTCGTCATGTTCGGACCGAAGACGATCTCCGCCGGGCTCGCATTAAGGAAGTCCGCCAAAGCCGTGCGTCCATTGTGGATTGCTGCGTCAGTCTCGCTGCTGGTGGGGTAGGCCCAATGGGTGTTCGCGTTGTGATGGTAGAGGTAGTCGCTGACTGCCTCGACGACGGGCCGAGGAACTTGTGTTCCCCCGGGGCCGTCAAAGTACGCGACAGGGTAGCCGCCCTGCCGCCGCTCGAGCGCTGGAAATTGGGCGCGAATGCTCTCGACGGGTGCGATAGTGGTCGAGTTTGTGGCCGTGCTCATAATGACTCCCTAAAGAAGACTCTCGGCGGGCTGTCCCGCACAGTTACGACTTTACGACGATATGGGTCAGATGCGCAAAATCCGCACTGGCAATCGGCGAACAGCCAGGCTGCTTTTCAGCCCCATATCTCAACTCGACTGCGTCCTGGTCCCGGATCGCGGAGGATTCCGATACTCTACACCGATCGAGCGTCATTCATCCTCATTTTGAACGAACACGATGTAAAGGCTGGTGAATGCGGCCATGCCGCGATCTTTGGCTTACCCCTGACAATTGCGGCATTTGAGATGCGCGGCACCGTTGAACTGAACTTTGCACCTGAGCTATCTGTCACAGGCGGCGCAGAAGCAGAATGCCGCTTTCTGCCCCCTTTATTTGCCCTTCAATCACGACATCTTGTCCAACGGCGGTCATAGTAAGGATCAAGGTGTCGGATTCCGACTTGGACCGGCGCACAAGGTCAGGCTCTGGCACGCCGCCCATAAGCAAGACCGGGTCTTCGATGGTGAACGTGGCGCCTCCTTGTGCCACGAACCGCAAGCGATATTGCGCCGCCGCAGCAATCTTCTTAGAAAGGTCGATTCGAAAGCGGTGATTTGTCCATACGCCAACTTTGTCATCCGCCCATACCTGGACAGGATCATTCCAGCCCCGCGGCGGTTGTACCCCGGTATCGAAGGCAGCAAAGCGCCGGACGGCGGGCTGCCCAGCACTTTTCTCGGTGACAAATCGAATGGCTTCGACAACAGTGGGAGGGACGGGCTGAATCCGTTTGTGGCCAATAGCAGTGCCCCTTCCAAGAACCACCCAGCTTCCGTTGCTGTTTCCCTCCAGGCGGTAAGCCCGCACTCGCTGACCGAGGGAGCAATCCTCCTGAAGGGTCACATGGTCAACCCGCTGTGGCGAAGGTAGTTTCAGAACGAGAGACTGGCCGGAACCGGAAGTTTCGGCAATGCTATGCCCGAAGCGACGACGGACCGCCTCACCAAACTCGCGCGCCCGCTCGCAAGTCGTGTCGGGCATCAACCCGTTTGAATCTGGCGGGAGATTGAGGACCATCTGCGCGCCGCGCCCGACGGAGCGGTAATAGATGTCGATCAGATCGTTGAGGGATAGCAGATTCATCTGCTTTGTCGGGCTCCAAAACCAGTAGGGCCGAAGGATCGAGACGTCGGCTTCGACAGGAAGCCAGACCGAGCCGTTAGGGCTTCCCTGGATCGCCGTGGCAACTCCCGTTTTCGCATCGGCCTTGGAGATTGGATTCCATGTGGGATAAGGAGCAAACCCATCCTCATTGCCAACCCACCTGATGGTGGCCTCCGGACCCTGGAAGATCATGGCATGGGGTGCATAGCGTTTGAGAATGTCACCAACCGGAACGACAGTCGAACCGTCAAACCAGATCTCAACGATTTCACCATACCGCGTCAGCAGTTCCGTCAATTGCTCCCGGTACATGCGGTTGTACTCCACCTGTTTCTGGGGAGTCTTGCAGCGCCCCGCCAGACCGGCGCCGAAATTCCTGTCCTGAGGTGAAAGATAGACTCCCAGCCTCAGCCCGCGGTTGCGGCACGACGCGGACAGGCTGGCCATCACGTCGCCATGACCACTCCGCCACGGCGTGTTGCGAATGCCATAGTTGGTCGTATGAGTCTGCCACATGCAAAATCCGCCCACGTGCTTGGCGACAAAGAGGATGTACTTTGCGCCCAGTTTCACAGCACAATCCGCCCACTGATCCGTGTTGATGTCGGGATTGATAGCAGAAAGGGGGGTTGAGAGGTTGTCGTACTCACTGTTCTGCCATGTGTTGGGCGCGAAATGGATGATCGG
>JAKASH010000310.1 GCA_021828225.1 Acidobacteriota bacterium
GTTTGGTGACTCGGTTCTCCAAAGCGGTGACCAAAGCAATCGCGCGCAAAGAAAAATCAATCGGGTGTGAATAAGTTCTTGCTACGGTTTGGTGCGGCGGTCTTGCAAAACAGTGACCATGGCAGTCGCGCAAAGAAAAATCAATCAGGTGTGAAGATCTTCTTGCTACGATTTGCCCGCCCCCCGCTGCATCGGGCAGACAAAGGAGTGACGAAAAAAGCTAACCAGGTGTGAACTTCTTCTCGCTACGGTTTCGGACCGGGAGGAGAGAGGAAAGTGTCCCGTGCACGGTCATCCGAGCGGCGCGAAACCGGGTGTGAATAACTTCTCGCTACGATTTGTCTCATTCTGGCCGCGCCCTGCCGCCGGTTGTGTCTTCCTTAGACTGTCCTCCCGCCTTTTCTGATTGAGCCATCGCTGTCTGTCGGCCCTTGCGTCCTTTACAGGCAGACAATTTTGACAGTATGAGGAATCCAGACTGAGACTGGCGGCGTGGAATCCCTTCTCAATCATCTTCGTGCTTCGCTGATTGCCCGCAAGCTGCCCGGGGGCGGCTGGCCTTTTCATTCCGGCTCTTTCCAGATGGCGCTTGAGCCAACCTGCCTGGCTCTGCTCGCGTCGCGTCTCGGACACGCCGAAGCCGCCAGAGTTCTGCTCGATGCTCAACGCTCCGATGGAGGATGGGGAGCATTCGCTGACGATGACCAGGCATCGGGGCTCACAGGATTGGCTTTGCTGACGCTGAATACCATTGGGATGGTTGAACCCGCCCGAAGCCGAGCGGTCCGTTGGCTGCTGAATCATAGTGGCAAAGAAGCAACCTGGCCTTGGAAGTTGAAATTCCGCACGATGGACACACGAGTAAGCTTTGATCCCAGTAAATTCGGCTGGCTGTGGCAGCCGGGCACATGCAGTTGGGTCGTCCCGACGGCTTTTGCGGTGCTCGCGCTCGAACAGGGCTTCCCCTGTCAACGGCCGCGCAACGTAGCCTGTCGCATCCAGTGCGGAGTCGAGATGCTTTTGGATCGCGCATGCCCGGGCGGCGGCTGGAATGCGGGCAATGGCATGGTCTACGGAAGCCCAATGGCTGCGCACCTCGACGCAACCGCCGTTGCACTCCTGGCGCTTCAGGGCGAGCCGTTGAATGAGATCACCACGCGCGGCCTCGGATGGCTTGAGCGTGAGGTCTCCGCCTGCCAAGCCCCGTGGAGTCTCGCATGGTCCATCCTTGCGCTTCACGCCTGGGACAAGCCCGTTGAATTCTTCCAGCGACGCCTCGCGCGCCTGGCAGAATCGGATCCCTTCGATGACGCGGCGACGTTGGCCGTTGTTGTGCTGGCGCTCGATTGCGCGAATTTTGGTAACCCTTTCAAGGTGCTGCTATGACACGGCGCGCCGTGTCCGAAAGATCGCAATGGACAGCCACTGGCGTCGCGGCCTCGGTTCCGTTTCTTGTGCCGCGCTACGACCGCGACCGCAGGCCACAACGCTCACGTGTAGCTATTCTGCCCGCCAGCGAATACTCGCAGAAACTATCCGGACTACTTTGGGTAGGGCTGAAACTGTTTGGCCTGAATGTTGCCGGAAGGTCCGTTGTTCTTAAGCCCAATTTGGTTGACTACATCCCCGACGCTGAAGTCAACACCCACCCGCGTCTCGTCATTGCCGCAGCAGAATGCTTTCGGCGTCTGGGAGCCAGACAAGTCACCGTCGCCGAAGGCCCGGGCCATCAGCGCGACACCCAACTGGTGCTTCGAGCAAGCGGCCTTGAACAACAACTTAAAGAGAATGGATTTCTGTTCGTTGATCTCAACCGTGATGCCGTTGTGAAGACCCGTCTGCGGGCTGATTATAGCGGCCTCAAACGCCTTTGGCTGCCGCGTACTGTGCTCGAAGCAGATCTCATTGTGTCGATGCCCAAAGTGAAGACTCACCATTGGGCCGGAGTGACGTTGAGCATGAAGAATATGTTCGGCGTGGTCCCGGGCATCAAATACGGCTGGCCAAAGAATCTCCTTCATTGGCGCGGCATCCAGCCGAGCATCGTCGATCTCGTAGCCACGGTCCCCATTCATTTTGTAATTGCAGACGCGATTGTATGTATGGAGGGCAACGGACCGCTGGCAGGAACCAGCCGGAGGCTGGACCGAATCGTCCTTGCCGACGATCCAGTAGCCGCCGACGCAACCTGCGCGAGCCTTATGGGACTCATTCCCGAGCGTGTCGCCCACATTTTTGAGACGGCAAAATTCCTCGGTAATATGTCTTCCGGGCGGATTGACCAACTCGCCGCACCGCTCATCCTTCTCGATGTTCCGTTCCAAACCGTCCCGGAGTTCGAGCACCTCCATTCCTGCTATCGCGCCGCGATGTAGGAGCCGAGACACCTCTGCAACGATCCCGGAGAGATCTGCCTCGACCACCGCCACTTCACTCTGCTTTTCCTCCCCGCGGCTTTACTTATAGTGCAGGGGTCCGGCAGTCCACGCACATATTATGCGAGCGACACACGGCAAACCGTTTTCGCCTGCGGTGGCGCACCGGGTGGTTTCCGAGTGGCCGTCATCCAGGGACAATCGCCAAGATGACGGTGCGGACCGCATCCTGGGTTTGCAGACAGTACAGGAAGACAAGGACAAGCCGGATGGGACGCCACCGCAGGAAGGAAAGATGGGTTGTGCCACCGGTTAGCCTTGAGTGGCAGCAGCTTCCCGTATTAAGGTCACAAACCGAGATCCCTTTTTCAACAGCACATAACGGTTCTGAAAATCAGCCATGATATTTAGATTGTTCGGTGGCGGGATACGGGCAACGAGCCCATAGCTTTCGAGTTTACTGAACACGCTGTCGATCTCGGGGATAATGCGATTCCCCCAGAATCCCCGTTCCCAGCTCTCGTACGCGTCATACCTTGAAATGTGGTCCTTCGTTTGAAGCGAGGACCCGTGGATTTTGATTAGCTCCCGTAGAAACTCGATGTCGAGGTCACTCAATTCCATGGCTACACGCATCATCTCTTCGATCTCGTCAGCGTCGGTCGGCTTTGATTCCACGACAGCATTTGCAAGGATGAGACCGATGCGCCTGACGCGCTCCTTGGCCCTCGTACTTTCGGCCTTGCGGGCAGCATCCAGCAATAATCCTCTTAAGACTTCCTGCCGCCTTTGGGACTCTTCGGCGGTCATGGCGTCGCGCAAGCGCCTGATCTCGTCTTCTTGCTTACGGACCACGTTCATGCAGGTTTCCAGCATGAGGCGCATTCGCTCCCAAGAGTCTGCCGCGAGATGTCCGTTGAGCCACTCAATTATCTTGTCGAAGGGCCAACTGAGCGGCATGTCTGAGGCGAGGTCCAGGACCGCCTTTGTCACAGGGGACAGTGAAATGTCTTCCATCTGGAACTGGCGTTTAAGGGCGTCAAATGGATGGTCGTCGGCTGGCATCGAGTATCATTAGAACCATAGCACGGGGGATGATTGGATGGAACCGCCTTACCCCGTGAATAAGCGAAAGAGGGTTTCTCCTGGTGGCGCTTGAAGCATACTTCGACGGTAGTTATATAGGTCAAGGTTGGAGTTCCGGATCGCTCGTGACGCTGGCCGGATTTGCTACCGACGACACCATCTGGGTTGAGCTCTATAACCGTTGGAGGGCGATACTCGGCGAAGACAGCAGGAGGCCCAAGGCGAGGTACCTACACATGAAAGAGGCGGTTCACCTGAAAGGTGAGTTCAGCCATCGCAATGGCTGGAATATACATAAAGTATTCTCTCTGGTGACCGACCTTTTGATGTACCTTCAGACGTTAGACAAACAGCGGTTTCACCAATTCGCGTGCACCGTTGACCTCGTCGCCCACAGAAAGCTTGTCGCAAAAGGACATAAATTGGATGATCCAATCGAAATTTGCAATGGCCAGTGTCCGTACAGCGTGTTGGCCTGGTATGCGACTGCATATCCAGGCATCATCCACAGCGCACACTACCTTTTCGATCAGGGCGAGCCGTTTGAGGGGCCGTTTAGGCAAAAATGGCTGAAGGAAAAACAGAGAAGGATTAGTCCGGGCGGAACCGATATGTTTTGGTCTGTCATAAAGAGCGTTGCTTCCGCTGACATGCGAGCCAAGCCAGCGCTGCAAGCTGCTGATTTACTTGCGTGGGCAACGAATCGTAAGCTCTCTAAACCTGCAAATGAGCCAGCATTGGGAAACCATCTTGAATACATCATGAAGCAGATCATCCCATCTTCGTGGATTTTGTGGGATGAGAAGAAATTCAGGGACAGCCTTGCCCTAAGTTGATCTACTGGCGGTGGTTGCCAGCACGAATGTTTCTAGCGTTACGTGCTCTAGTGCTCAAAACCGCGGAAGCAGTACCTGGACACGTTCCCCCGTCGCTCCACCTCGCACCGGAGCGATTCTGGAGGTATCGTCGCCCACACGGAGAGAATGCTTCACACCGGGGCCCAGATCTGGGGCCGATAGGTTCCCGCTTCCACTCACGCTTTGTCGATCGCAGTACCGATGCGGGCCGCCACGCTGTGCCGTGATTCCGGCGAGCGGCCTGGGTCTATGTGAAGCGCCACCTACAAGGAAACCGCGTACAGTTCGGTATGATCTTGTCCGGCGGATAGGAGTTATGCAATCCTCTGAGACCATCTTTCATCGCTCTCGACCTCGGAGGATTCAGCCGCAGTGGTACAGGTGAAAACCAAGCGAACGTGGCGTCCGAGTCTGCTCCAACGGCAAGTCGGACAAGCAGCACGGCGTATAGCCGAAACAGAAGCTGCGCGCATTCCCTGGCCGCAGTTGCTCGAAGGCCGCGAACAATACATCAAGTGGCAAGCGTTCGCGCTGTGGGTTCGAGCCATTGAAGAGGCCGAAGGCGACTTTCCGGAGTGGCTTGCCGAGATCGTCGATCGGCGCTGTCGGGGCTTCCTGCAATTCGTAGCGGAACAAAGGCTAAACGAG
>JAKASH010000311.1 GCA_021828225.1 Acidobacteriota bacterium
AATACTTCGTCAAGCTGGTCCAGCGCTTTATCCACGGCTGGGGATACGACGGCAACAAGCTGGACAGCGTTTTCAGCGCGCCGCCCTGTTACAACCCCAAGCACCATCACAAATCGCCGCAGGATTCCATTGAGGCCATGCCCAAGGTGATCCAGGCGATCTTTGAAACGACGCGCGCGCTCAAACCTTACAGTGTCACGCAGATCTGCCCGTGCGGCGCGCCGCCCAACTTCACCTGGCTGCCTTATATGAACCAGGCCGTTACGGCGGACCCGGTGGGCTCCGTGCAAGTGCGGCGACGCATCAAGATGTACAAAGCGCTGCTCGGACCGCGCGCAGCGGTCTACGGCGATCACGTCGAACTGACTAAAATCCGATTTGCCAACAGCGACAACGAACTCGATATCGGCGAGGACTTTGCCTCCACGGTAGGGGCCGGCGGAGTGATCGGCACCAAGTTTGTCTGGCCCAATCCGGGGCCGCACTTCGAGAACGTTTACTTGACGCCTGCCAAGGAGAAAATCTGGAAGAAGTGGACCGCCATTTACAACCGCGAGATGCTTTCAAGCGGGACCTTCCTCGACCTTTACAACTACGGTTATGATTTTCCCGAAGCGTACGCCATCCGCAAGGACGGCAAGATATATTATGCTTTTTACGCGGCCAAACCTTCCGTTCCGTGGAGGGGTGAGATCGAATTGCGCGGCCTTTCAGCCGGCCAATATCGCGTGTACGACTACGAGAACCAGAAAGACCTGGGAAGCATTGATGGGGCGAATCCCAGGCTGAAGACGGAGTTCAAAAAGCACCTGTTGCTGGAAGTCAGCAAGGTCTAGCATTTTTTCGTCCGGCAGTGAACGACGCGGGGCGTGGATGTCGCTGCCGGGCGCAGATAGTCCGTGCCCAAGATTCAGTTGAGCACTTTGATTCTCATCTGGCGGAACTCGATCCGGGAGCCTTCGGCTTCAAGACCCAGATATCCCTTGAGGTTCTTGCAGTCGTCGAATTCGCTGGTCTTGACTCCGTTCACTCTCAGGATGAGCTTGGGGCCCTGACATCGGATGTCAAAAGTGTTCCACTGGCCGGCGGGCTTCACGGGGTTGGTGGTCATCTGGGAGCGCAGGTTGAAGCTTATCGGTTTTTTTACAGCGGGGTTGTCGTAGCCGAACCAGTAGCCGCCGCTGGCACTGCCGACCTGCGCCTGGTACCAGATCATTCCGTTCTGGTTGTTGCGGACGAAGACGCCGCTATTGTAGTTTTTGGCTCCTTCCTGTTTGACGAGGCGCCATTCGACATGGAACAGGAAATTGCCCATCTCGCGCCCATAGCGGAGCCACTCGTGCCCGCCGTTACCCGCGCAGATGACCGTGTGGTTTGCGGCATCCACACTCCACTGCGAATACTTTGCGAGCGGACGGTTGGGTGGGATCGCGATGCGCGTCCAATGGTCAAAAGAGGAGTCGGGCATAATGTTGATCCAGCCGGACGTTTTCGCTTCCATCCGGCTTGGACCGGGCGGGACTATTGCAACACCGATTAAGAAAAGGAGAAGTATCACACTGGCCGGAATTGTCAGATTTTTCATGGTTCACGCTGATCCTTTCTCGGTTCGACGTTGTGAAATGACAAATCTCCCGCAGGACGATGGCAGGCTCATCTCCCCGCAGGATGTTCAGGCGATACCGCCTGCGGAAGGGAGCGCTGCTCTGCGGCGGACAGTTTTCCCTGCGGCTCTTCCTGAAAGACAGTTTATTGCGCGCTTTGCAGTTTAGTTTGCTCATGGCGAAACCGCCACGGAAAACTTTCGGTTTAGTCCAGGCCATCATATTACAAACTTGGAGGCAATGATGATAAGGAATCTGGTGAAGTCAAAATTCTTGCTGGCGGGAATGGTGGTTCTTCTCGCAGCATTGTTTGCGGCCGGCTGCACAACCACTGAAGCGGAAAAGAGCGGCAGAATGCCTAACGAGACTTCTAATAAGCACGTTAAGGGCTACGAGATGGGCAACTCGCAGACGATCAGGTTTTTGCCGCTGCTTCACGGCTTGGAGTGAGAAAGGACTCTTGGGGGGGGCAGGAACCATCTCCTACACGTCGGACCCTGGCAGAGCCCGAATCTTGGCCGTGGCGCCCGATGGAAACTCCTCGGAGGATTCGAAAGCTGGGGTGCCCGCCTTGCCCTCGTGAATCAGACTGACGGCGGCGCGGCTAAGGCGCAGGCGCAATTGATAGCGCTCGATGGCGGTGCAGATGTACTGGATGGCGACTTCCACTCCGTCCACGGTGGTCTTCAAGTTGATATTCGGCGCTGCGGAAAATGCTTTGACCGTGTAGCCGCGCGTGGCCCGCTGCCATTCCTGTTCCGCCTTCTTCGCGTTGCTTCCGGTTTCCGCTTCGATCATTTTCTCGATCTTGGCAACAACTGCGTAAGGGTCCACGCTCCAAGGGATAACGAGCTTGATCTGGTCCCAGAGCCACTGGCTGGAAGTTGTGAAGTTGAAGTAATTTCCCTCGACCGCGAAGAGGTTAAGGAAGCTTACGGTACGCCCGGTCGGGTGCCCGGGTTCATTCCAGTTTCCTGTCTCAAGCAGAACTGTGCGAAACAGGGTGATGTCAATCACTTCGCCGGTGACCCCGTTAATTTCCACCCAGTCGCCGGCCCGAATCCCGTGGCGGCCCATCAGAATAAACCAGCCGAAAAACGACACGATAAAATCTTTGAGTGAAACTGTCAGGCCGGCGCCGGCCAGTCCTACGATGGTTGACATATTGCTCGGGGGCCCGAAAATGACCAGCAGAATAATCAAGGCAGTGAATACCTGCAAAGTGAAATGAGTGATTGTTCGTAACGTGGCCCGCTGCATTCGCTCCAGCTTGACCCGCGCAAGAGCGCGGTCGATCAGCCGGCCGGCCAGAAAAACCAGCAGTCCCGCCAGGATGATCCAAAGCACGGATTCGATCATGCGGTGCAGGGCGGCGCGCGCACGAGCTTCGACCAGCCCGATCCATTGGACGTAGTTTGAGTCTAACTGCTGGAGATCGAGGATCCGGCTCTTAAGGTTCGCCAGACTTTGTTCGTTCAGAGAAAGCTGATGGAGAAGAGATAGAGCTGTCGTCGCTTCCTGCTTCGGATTGGCTCCATTTTCAGACTTCTTGGCGTTAAGAATGGCGCTTGCCTTCTGGGCCAGTTCTTCCTTGCGCAATTGTTCCTGCTGAATTTGCTGCTCAAGCTTCTGGCGCTTTTGGGAAAGCCTTGCTTCCGTGCGCTGGACTTCTTCAGCGCCCCCGCGCAACTGAGCTTGCTCATGCCGCAGCGCGGCCCAGTTCCCCCATCCTGCAATAAGGCCTTTTCGAGGAACAGTTGTTACCGCGACGCTGTTTGAATTTGAACTGGGTTTCGCAGATTGTTTGGAATGCTGTGTGGCCTCGTGTTGCTTCCACAGCCGTTCGAGTTGGTTATAGGTTCCGCCCTCGTCCAAGGCCAGATCCTGGCGGGCGTCGGAGAGTTCGTCCTTATCAAGCGCCAGCTCGGCTTGCGCCAGTTGGATATGTCCTTGCAGATAAGCAAGGCGATTCCCTCTGGCATACCTCGACTCGGCGGTAAATACTTTGATTTCCTGGCTGGTGGTGTTAACAGCAGATTGAAGTTGGGCAATTTGCTTCTCCACTGCACGGACTTTGCTGGTGGACGGAATCGGTTGCCCGCTGGCATCGCGCAGAGCTTCGGCAAAGGCCAGATCGACGTCATGATCGGCCAGCCGCACTACGTTCTGAGCGAATTTGCGCTCTTGGCGCGTGACCGCGAGCGCCGATAGCGTGTGCGCCCTGGCGAGCAGACCCTGGTTCATTAGGAGCGCTTCGTCGGTGGCCGTTCCTGGATGCTTCGAGCCGTTGTTCGATGTGCCGCCCGTCAGCAGCAGCCCTGCGACAGCAGCACTGACTAGAACCAGTAGTGCCGCAAGCATCATCTTCTGGGAACTCTTCATGTTCGTCTTTCCTTTGCCGCGCCCTCCATCCAGCCCTTGTCCGCAGAAACCGCTGGCAGATCATGTTCCTTGACTCGACGGGGATTAGCTCGACTCTTGCTGCATCGAATGGTGTTCCCCTGCCTTGTTAAAGCCCCTTTCAATCCAGCCTCTCATTTTACCAGTGATACTTGCCAGCGGCTGCGTCAACTCCGGCGCTATACACAACGACCTAAGTGTTTGCGCATGGCCGGTTTGACAGGCCGTCAGGGCATGGCTTCAGCCGTGCTGCAAGGCGTGCCTGAGCAGCATCCAGGGCTTCAGCCCTTGAGGCCTTCAGCGGCTGAAGCCGGTTAGAATAGCGGGTCTCCCAACGGCCCCGATGAATCGGGGCCCTGACGCGTTGGATGGGAATCTACTTATCGCGCCGTGTATAGCTTATCATCCTGCTTTGGCGTTTAGACCGCGATTTGCCGTTTTTGCCAGTATCGATAACTGCCCGTCGCACCTACAGAATTTTCTTGTGAAGTGACCTCCGCGCAAACGCCGCCGTTTACTTTCGTAGCATCGCCTGGCTTTTTCCGTTCCATTAGCGCCTGACACACCCTTTGATAACGCGCTTGCATCCCAAAGTCCCGGCGGATATGATTCCGTTCACGTGATCGCATTTATTGGGTGCGGTGGTTTCATATTCTTGCGAGGAGAGAGGACTGATGATGACTGATAAGGCAGCAAGCATCAACGTAAGCAAGCGTCAAGCTCTTCAGAAGATGTTTGGAGTCGGGGCGGGGCTGATGACGGCAGACCTTCTATTTCCAAAGACGGGCGCTGCGGCAGGGCTTGGCCTTCCTGGCGGAGGGCAAATGCACGGCGGCGCAGGTGATCCATCGACAACTGGAGTGTTCAACGTACGGGCAATGGGAGCCACTGGAGACGGCAAAACAGTCGATACCCCGGCAATCAACAAGACAATTGAAGCGGCTGCCCGC
>JAKASH010000312.1 GCA_021828225.1 Acidobacteriota bacterium
AACTGCCGCGCCGCGGCCGGCGATGGCAACTCGTGCCCGACCATCTCGGCCAGACCCGGGTCTTGCCGCAGACGCTCAAAATCGTCCGCGCACTCGCCCCCGGCGGCGTTGAGAATGACGAAGCTCTCCACCAACGTCGCCTCGTCGTAGCCGCGTTGCCGCTCTTTCACCCGCACCCGCTCCTTCACACTCCGGGGCAGGCCCAGGGAGCGGAAGGCCTGGACCACCAGCGGGGTGGCCCAAGGCTACCGTTTCTGAGCTACCGACAATCTCGAATCTGAACCTACACACACCGAAAGCTCACCGTTTTGAAATCAGCAACTAATGGAAATGGAGTTTCTTAAAGATTTCTGAATTGGCGGGTTTCAGCGGAACGGATGAGGGTACAACGCGGACCTGCGCCTCTAAGGGAACGCTCGTGGGAGGCAAACAGGCATGGTCATTGCAAGCCTGATAGGTGAATTTGCCTCGCAACGCATACGTGCCCGGCTTGAGCGACTGAGCAACCTGCAGGATTGCTCCCAACCGAATCTCACCCTCATAAACCGAAATTGGCGAGTCGAGGAAGACGAATTTTCTCAGCTTGCCGCGAGGGTAGAGGACTTCCTCCACCTTGAAAGATGGCGAATCGTCAAATATCACCTTGGTCGGAATCAGATAATCGAGCGACGGTTTGTGGTCGTTGATGTGGTACCCGGACTCAACGTCAGCCACCACCGCGACCTTTACCGCTGTGCCCGGATGCACGGCGTCGGTCGCGAGCACTGCTCGCGCGGAAACGACGGACGGCGGACCGGCCGCCCAGACAGTGCCGGCAGCCAGAAAAAGCAATAATGAAGCCGCAAGCGAACGCTTCATAGAATCTCTCCGTCTCATGCTCAAACAAGAACTGCGATCCAGCCATCCGGCTGAAGAGTGACAAGTCAGAATACTGGAGCGGAGGGCGCTACCCGTGATGCGTTTTCAGGAATTTGGCATAAGCCGTCTTGGCCGCGTCCAGACTCATCTGGCAAGAGGGATCAACCTGCCTGCATTTCAACACGGTAAGGCCGCAGCCACAGGTGCACTTTTCCTTCGACAAGACGTTCTCGAACTCTTTAACCTCGGAAGGGGTGAGTTTTGAAACGTCGATCCCGGGAACGACAGAGTTGACCTCGGCCGGAGTGCTTACCTGAATATCCCGTGACGACGTATAACCCACTGGCCTGAAATCCACAACTGCATGCCCGGCCGGGGCTGCGAGCAATTCCTTAATTTCCGATTCGAAAACGGAAACGTCCGTCAAGCCGACGTGCTTGGCGTAGATTCTTCCGTCACGGCCGATCAGGAAACTGGTCGGCAGCCCCAGGATCCCGCCATAGAGTTCACCCAGCTTGTCATTGCCCATAACCACAGGGTAATTCATGTGGAAATCCTGATAGAATTCGCGGACCGGCTGCGGGCCGTCGTCCATGGAAACGCCGATAATCCGGAGCCCCTGGTCTCCGAACTGATTTTGAAGTTGTACGAAGCCCGGGATTTCAATGCGGCAGGGTCCGCACCAGGTTGCCCAGAAATCCAGCAGCACGACTTTGCCCCGATAGTCCTGCAAATTAATCTTGTTGCCGGACAGCGAAGTCAGGGCAAACTGCGGGGCTTTTGGAAAGTTGCTGCTGGTTCTCTCCGCCTCCGCGCTGGTGGTAGCAGGAGCAATCCAATACCGGTTCACAAAATATAAGCCGACTGCAACTGCAATCCCCAGAATAATACCGAGAAAAACTCTACCTTTCTTCACGGGTTCCTCCCTTTTCTAAAGAACTGCTCCTCTGGTTTCAATCCGCTCGCTCCGTTCCTCAAGGTATTTCCACTTATCCAACCCTTCACTTGGAATGGAAATTTGCCTTGGCGCTCACAGCGCCACTCGAAATCCGCCCACGCGCCGTAACCACAGCCTTCGCTTTCCGGCCGGGGCCATACCACCGATAGGCCAGCACGCCGGCAAATGCCAGCACAAGAAGCGCAATGAATTGCGAAGTCGAAAGGAGGCCGTTAAACACAAAGCCCCGGATTTGATCACCTCGCAAGAACTCGAGTGAGAAGCGCGCCACAGCATATAAAACGATGTAGAGCAGGAAAATCTCTCCGTCACGCGATTTGTGCTTGAAGCGCCAGATCAGAATCCCAAAGATACAGAGCATCGTGATGGAAGCTGCAATCTGCCAGGGAAACAATGGTACCCCCAGCGGCACGCCTGTCACTCCGTGGGCGAATTTACTGGTGAAAGTGACAGCCCAGAAAGAGTGGCTGGGCACTCCGTAATCACAGCCTGCGGAAAAACATCCGAGTCTCCCGATGCTTTGGCCCAAGGCGATTGCCGGGGCATAAACGTCAAAGACCCTCCAGAGCGGCAGCTTGCAGGCTCGGATGTACCAGACGGCAAAAACTGTTGCGGCAATAAATCCGCCGTAGAAAACTCCACCCGCTTCGAGCGTTTCCAACGAAAATATCTGGCCCGGGTGCTCTTTGTAGAAGCTCCATTGAGTCAGAATCAAGAGGACCTTGGCGCCAAGCAGGGCCGTAACGATAAGCCAAGTGCTGAAATCGATCAACTGGCCCTTGTCCAGTCCTTCGCGCCGCCCGAGCCGTACCACGGTATAAAGCGCAGCAACCAATGCGGCGGCCAACAACAGACCGTACGTTGGCAGCATAAAAGAGCCGATTTTAAAAAGGATCGGATGCAAGAATCTCTCCTGCGTTCGCTTCAATCCAAAGGCCCGGGATCGTACGTTCGGCGTGGCACAATAGAAGTCCGTTGATAAACCTGATAATCAGTCCCCGTTACCTCTACTTTTACAGCGTAAACCGATTCAGAAAAGAAAGATAGCCGGACAGCACAGTGAACTTGTTGAATGCCATCAACACTCCAATGCCGATCAGCAGAACCCCCGAAGCGACTTCCACAACCTTCATGTGCTTTCGGAATCGCCCGTAAAATTTGATGAATTTCCCTACTCCGAAGGCCGTCAGCAGGAAGGGAATGGCCAATCCCGCTGAATAGATAGCGAGCAGGAACATGCCCTGGAAAACGGTGTTCTTTATGGCAGCCATCGCCAGGATGCCGGTGAGGATCGGGCCAATACACGGAGTCCATCCAAAGGCAAATGCAAACCCGAGAATAAATGAACCGACCACTCCCCGCCTGGGAGCGATGGTGTTCATGCGAGCTTCGCGATAGAGGAAGGGGATCTTGATCAGCCCGGTGAGATGCAGGCCGAAGATAATGATGATGACGCCGGCGACGATGTCGAAAATGCTACGCTCGGAAAGCAAGAATCTGCCGATGGCGGTGGCTGACGCTCCCAGCGTAATGAAGACGGCAGAGAAGCCGATGACGAATGCCACCGAGTTGCGAAGGATCAGGGTTGTCACGCCCTGGCTCACTTGCCCCCGCAGGTCTTCCATCGAGAGCCCGGACAGCATCGAGATGTAGCCCGGAATCAGCGGCAGCACACACGGCGACAGGAACGAGACCAGGCCCGCTACAAATGCGACTGGAATACTCAGGTTATGTGTCATTCGAGGTCAATTTCTCTTCGGTTTGCCCACCCGGGTTTTTAGATGCACCAGAAAGACAATCGGCACATTCTCCCAACACTTCCATCCGGTCCGATTCCGTAAGGACAAGCTTGCCTTGCGTGATAGACCCTAAAAGTGTATCATACCCGGCCCTGTTGTAACTTGGATTGCAGGCGCCGGCTGACCCGGGCTTGATCCCAACTTCGACTTCGGAGAGTCTGATTTGTTGCGTGCGCTTATCTTCGATTTTGACGGCATCATCGTTGATTCCGAACCCATCATCATGAAGCTTACCCAGGAGATGGCCGCCCAGGAGGGCTGGACCGTCTCCGAGGAAGAGTATTACCGCGACTACCTGGCGCTCGACGACCGCACTATCGTCGAACATCTTTATTCCAGCCACGGCCAGGCCATCGACCTCCGGCGCCGCGATGAGCTGGTCAACTGGAAATCCCGCGCCTACGGGAAAATCATTGAGAACGGCCTGCCGGCTATGCCGGGAGCAGCCGCCTTTGTTCACCAGGCTGCCCATACCTTTCCATTGGCCATTGCCAGCGGCAGCGTGCGGAGCGAAATCGAACACCTTCTCAGCAAGCTTGGGCTGCGCAACCATTTCCGCATTCTCGCCACCGCCGACGATTGCACGCGCTCGAAGCCCGATCCCGAGGTTTATCTGAAGGCCCTTGCCCGCCTGCAAAGCCTCCCGGAGTTCGAAACCCATCCGCTCCACCCTTCCGAGTGCCTGGCCATCGAAGACGCGCCCGGCGGGGTTGACGCCGCGCATGCCGCGGGGCTCAAGTGCCTCGCCCTCGCTCACAGCCGTTCGATTGTGAACCTTCAACATGCGGAGTGGGTTTTCCACGGATTCACTGAGGTGGATTTGAAGGCCATCGCCGCGGCATTCCAGTGACGCCGATTTCCCTGCTCCGCGCCTTCCCTCATTGCAAAGCCATAAATCCCTGTTTTTTTGGCAAGCATTCGTTCCTGTACGCTCAGTGGCCGGAAAAGACATAACACGGAGAGCACTCTGTGTGAAAGCTTGCCGAGCCTGAAACTTCGACAAAAAGCATTCCACGGGGCTAGGATAGGCTACCATGCTTCCAGGCAATTTTCCGGTTTGTTTCCGGTTCGTTTTTCGACGATCATTTGTTTTCAACAACATGGCCCGCTTCGTTTTCCGGTTCGTTTCCGGTTCGTTTTTTGGGCCCATCGTTTGTTTTCCACAACTTAGGTAGCTTTGTTTCCGCTTCGTTTCCGGTTCGTTTTTTGGCGACTTCCCTTTATTCTCAACAACTTCCCCGGTTCGTTTTTTAAAAAAAGAATTCTTTTTTATTTTCTGTTTTTGTTGTCGTCAAAACGCTCTTGTATTTTCAATAACTTAGCTCGATA
>JAKASH010000313.1 GCA_021828225.1 Acidobacteriota bacterium
GTCGAGCCCGATGACGTAAAGCGGAGTTCCGGTGGCGACTCCCAGTCCCTTCCGCTGGCCGATGGTGTAGTTTCCGAGTCCCTGGTGCTCGCCCAGAACGCGGCCGTCCGTGGTGACCAGTTGGCCGCCGGCGTCCTCGATCTTCCTGCCCTGCTCGCTCAAATAGGCGTCGATAAAGCGGCGGTAGTTGCCTGTGGGGACGAAACAGATTTCCTGGCTGTCGGGCTTTTCGGCCACGGGAAGATTTCTGGCGCGCGCCATGGCCCGGACTTCCTCCTTGTTGAATTCGCCCAGCGGAAACAGCGTGCGCGCAAGCTGCTCCTGCGTGAGCCCGAAGAGAAAATATGACTGGTCCTTGGACGGATCACGGCCGGCAAAGAGGCGGTAGCGGCCGGAGGCGTGGTCCTTGCGAACGCGCGCGTAATGTCCGGTAGCCACGGCGTCGGCGCCAATCTTGCGTGCGGTCTCAATGAACTGAGCGAATTTGATTTCCGTGTTGCACAGGCTGCAGGGAATGGGCGTCTCGCCGGCCAGGTAGCTTTCCACAAAGGGACGTACGACGCCTTCCTCAAAGCGGTCTTCAAAATTGACTACATAGTAAGGAAGCCCAAGAAAACTGGCTACGCGGCGGGCATCATAGACATCATCGAGCGAGCAGCAGCGTCCGCTGGCGCGCCCGGGTTCGCCCTCTTCCGTTCCAAGCAGCGAAGGCAGGCGCCGCTGGTTCCACAACTGCATGGTCATGCCGAACACGGCATGAGAGCCGTTCGATCCCGCGGCCGGATTGTTTTCTGCGAGCAGCGCCGCGGCCATGGAACTGTCCACACCGCCGCTCATTGCCACTGCAATTGTCATATGAGTCGGGAGTTCAGCGTTCAGCCACAGCCTTCGCCTTGGAACCCGCGGGCTGAGCGCTGACGGCATCTTTGTTGTAGTGCGGAGAAAGTGAGCGAAGTTGTTCCACCACCTGCGGCAAGACTTCAAGTGTGTAATCAATGTCCTCGGCCGTGTTGAAGCGGCCCAGGCTGAAGCGGATACTCGAACGCGCCTGTTCGGGTCTTCGGCCGATGGCGGAGAGCACGTGCGAAGGCTCGACCGAACCCGAAGAACATGCTGCCCCTGTCGAACAAGCCACACCTCTCAGGTCCATGGCGATCACAAAGCCCTCGCCTTCGATGTAATCGAAGCTGATGTTGGTGGTGGTCGGCAGCCGCTTTGACCTGTCGCCCACAACCGTAGCCAGGGGGACGCTCGAAAGGATTCCGTCCTCCAGGCGGTTCCGCAATGCGCCGACACGTTCGATTTCGTCTGCCAGATGTCCTCCGGCAACCTCGGCGGCTTTGCCCAGCCCCACAATGCCGGGAACGTTTTCCGTGCCAGGCCGGCGGTCGCGCTCATGATGCCCGCCGTAGAGTAATTGTCGCAGGATGGTGCCCTTGCGAACGTAGAGCGCTCCCACGCCCTTCGGCCCATGCAGCTTGTGTGCAGAAAGCGAAAGCAGATCGACTCCCAGGCTCTCAACGTCCACGGGAATCTTGCCGACCGATTGCACCGCGTCCGTGTGGAAGTAAATGTCGTGCTCGCGAGCGATGCGTCCGATCTCTTCCAGTGGCTGGATAGTGCCAAGCTCGTTGTTGGCGTGCATCATGGAGATCAGCACGGTGTCGGGGCCGATAGCCTTTTCCACGTCGGCGGGATCGACAACGCCACTCGAGTCCACGCGAACGTAAGTGACGCGCACGCCGCGCTTCTCCAGCGTCTTCGTTGTGTGCAAGATGGCATGGTGCTCGATGGCCGTGGTGATGACGTGCTTCTTTTCGGAGCGCGAAGCCTCCACAATGCCGAACAGCGCCGTGTTGTCGGACTCCGTTCCGCCGCTGGTAAAGACAATTTCATTCGGCCGCGCGTTCAGCAGTCGGGCAACCTGCTCCCGGCTTGATTCGATCGCAGCCTTTGCGCGCTGCCCGTACCAATGGATCGATGACGCGTTGCCGAAGTCATCGAGAAAATACGGCTTCATCGCCTCAAATACTTCAGGGGCAACGGGAGTGGTTGCGTTGTTGTCCAGGTAAACTCTTCGCATGTCGATTTCGCAGACGCCGCACGATGAGCGGAAACTTCAGTCATTTCGAGAGTAGCCCACCGCAAGCCATGAAGTCAAACGCGCTGCCCGATGTGGCGCACCACTGGATATGGCAAATATGTCTCTGCCCTAAGTGACCGTCACCTCGGCCTGTGATAGCGGTCATAGGCGTGCAGTGCCGGGTGGTTTAAATTTAGGACTGGACCCTAGCCTGTCTGACAAAGGAGGGTGATCCCATGTTTGTAAGAATTGTCCGACTGAATCTGAAGTCCGGGAGCAGAGCGGGCTACACGCGGGCCATCGACGATGAGATTTTCCCCAAAATGAAGAAGTTTGCTGGATTTGCAGGTCAAATCTCGATGGTCTCCAGTGATGGCAAAGAGGGAATCGGCATCAGTCTGTGGGAACGCCGGGAAGATTCGGAGGCGTATCACCGCAAAGGATATGCCGACGTTATGAAAGCGCTGGAGAAGTTCACAGAGGGAAAACCGGAGTTGCAAACCTACGAGCTGACGAATTCGACATTCGAGGTACTTCCGGTTCGCAAAGCGGCCTGACGCCGCGTTGCCAGAATTGGTGACTCACGGACAGCGAACCTGTCATGCTGAGCGGACCCTTGCAGAGAAAAGAATCTTGTCGGCGATCAATTCCGGGAAAAGGAGACTGCTGACTACCGCTCAGCATGACAGCCATCAACGTGTTTCGCTTTCACGCGGAACACAACACTGAGCAAGAGACGCTACCGCATTCGGTAACGGCCCTCCGTTTCCACAACCGTCGATCTGTTCTGACGAAACAGGGAGTTGGTTCTGCTTCATGAAGAAAGCCGGAGAGGAGTACGTGATGCGAGACACCACGAGTCGCCATTTCGATTCACAAAGTTCCCATCTTGAGTTTGGGGAGGGGTTGTCGGCCCATGCTTTCAGCGCCACACCGGCCGAGACAATTCTCCATCCGCTGGAGACTTCGGAAGGTGAGGTCCGAAGTTCAGAAGATTCCAGTTGGATGGTCGAGGGAAGCGGAGGCGAACTCGTCGTGGCGCAAGCCAGAGCGGCGGGAGTGGAATATGTTTTTGCCAACCCCGGGTCGTTTGAGTCCGGACTGTTTGATGCTTTGACCGATGTTCACGCGATGCACGTGATTCTGGGTCTGCACGAAGGGATTGTACTGTCCATGGCTGACGGCTACCATCGCGTGACGGGCAAACCCAGTTTTGTCAATGTGCATGCGGTTGTTGGAACAGCGCAGATGATGGGACAGCTCTACAACGCAAATTGGGACGGCTCGGCGCTGGTTGTGACCGCAGGTCTGCTCGATAGTGAGACTGGAAGTGATGAGGTTCTCCTGGCAGCCCCGCCCGGATTCAGTCAAAAAGAGATTGCACGTCCGTTCACCAAAATGTGCTGGGATGCCCGGGAGCCTGGCATCCTCCCGCTCATGGTCCGGCGAGCGTTCAAGGTGGCGATGACCGAGCCCAGTGGTCCGGTCTACTTGGCTATGAAGGACTCGGCCCTGGAAAGCAAGGGCGTGCGAGCGATGATCCTGCCCGCCGAGCGTTTTCTTCTTGGAGGGCGCCCCCGGCCGGCAAAGGCAGCCGTAGAGGAAGCAGCCAGGTTGCTGGTGGAATCCAGTCGGCCGTTGCTTGTGGTCGGAGATGACGTCTGGAAAGCGAAGGCACAACCGGAACTCCTGGCGCTATCTGAACAACTGGGCTTGCCGGTTGCGGACCAGGTGACGGCGCAGGCCGAGATGGTGGCCAAGGGTCTGGCCATGGACTCTCCTTTTCGAGCGTTCCACAGCTTCCCGGTTCGCCATCCGCATTATCTGGGCAACTTCCGGGCAGATTCGGAGTGGATGGAGCGTGGTGTGGACCTGATGGTCTGTATCGGCTGCAGGGATTTTGGTGATCGCGCTGTGCTGCAGACGAACGATGTGCCTTCCGGAGCCCGTGTGGTACGAATCGGCATGGATACTTTTGCAATGGGCCGCAACTATCCGACTGATCTGGCCTTGGTGGGAGATATTAAAGAAGCGCTGAACGAACTGCTGGCGGCGATCGGAAGCTTTCTTACCACGGAGCGTCGGGAGGCAATTGCAGGCAAGCGTTCAGCGGAGATTGCGGCCCTGACGGCGGGAGAGCGGGCCAGCGCCCGGACCGCAGCTCAAATGAACTTTGGGCAGTCACCGATTCACCCAGATGAAATATCGCAGATCATGTCAGAATCACTCGATCATGACGCGGTAATTGTCTGCGAAAATCCTACCGCTACCTACAAACCTTTTGCGTTTGGCTTCCGCGAGGACGAACAGGTGTATATCGGTACTGCAGGAGCCAGCCTTGGATGGGGCGTTGGAGCCGCGACGGGAGCAAAGCTCGGGGCACCGGACCGCCAGGTCGTCTGCTTTATCGGTGACGGTGCAGTCATGTATAGCGCCGCAGGATTCTGGACTCAGGCGCGATACAACATTCCTGTGCTGACCGTCGTTGCAAATAACCACAATTACCAGACCGTACGCTTTGTCTATCACAGCTATAAGGGCAGGATGGCAGCCAAAGGCCATTACGCTGCGACGTATTTAGGCGAACCGAACATCGATTTTGTCGCATTGGCGGAAAGCCAGGGCGTGAGCGGCGAGAAGGTTGATCACCCGCGACAACTTGAACCCGCACTGCAGCGGGGGAAAGCTATAACCAGCGAAGGAAAACCTTACCTGATCGAAGTCGCAACAGCGCGTTACGGCCCCGGCGCCGAATCCATGTGGCATGAGAATCTCGCTATAACTCCAGATCCTGAAACGAGATGGTAGAGTCGGTGACCACAGCCGATCAGCCTAGCCGAAAAGCAGTTGGGTCT
>JAKASH010000314.1 GCA_021828225.1 Acidobacteriota bacterium
GACAAATGCTCCGAGAAGTTGCAACTTTGATGGGCGCTCCATCACGCGATGATAAATCCACAGAGCCCAGATGTCGCGGAAAATCAAAGGGCAGCTCCGTACAGGTCCGCCTTTCAACCCCTCCGGATTCCCTCACACTTAAATTTTATCCGACCAGGCCAAACCGTTCAATGCGGATTTTCGATTTGGAACCCGGTCGTCGAGAGCAGTGCAGCCGCAACCAAACCAAAGACTCTGTGTCCTCCGTGCCCCGCAAGCTTTAACATAGAGTGCACGGAGCCTCTCAGTGATCTCTGCGTTATATCTTTTCAGGCCACTGAGCACCCAGAGAAGAATTCTTGCCAGGAAAACAAGAAGTCACGCCTTGCAATGCAGCAGAATTGAGCCGCGTACGTTCATTCGCCCGGACTCAGATTGTAAAAGTAGATAAATTCCAGTATCAGGTGATTGCCGGTAAATTGCTGCGGCAAAGGCGGGAAAGGATTGGAAGCGCGAATGGAAGCAAGGGCCGCCTGGTCCAGGGGCGGAGACCCGGACGACGCCAGCAGGCGGAGCTGAGGCACAGAGCCATCCTTGATAATCTCAAAGACAAGCGCCACCCGGCCTTTTTCACCCAGCCTAGCCGATTCCGGAATCACGGCGTACCAGTTGCGCCGGACAATATAAACAACCCTCGCCAGATAGGGCCCAAAATTCACCCCCCGAGTGTCGGAAAGAATGATCGGCCCCGAGGTTGAAAAATTCGGGTTGATATTCTGCATCTGGTCGAGGGAATCACCCGAGCCCGACGCCCCCGGGCCGTTTGGGTTCTGCATCGCCGCCCGCAGAGACTGCTGGATGGCCTGGCCGGGGGTCGTATCCGGAATTCTGATGCGCGGTGTCGCGTCCGGGTTGGGGGGCTTAATGTTACTCAGGCGAAGCTGAGCTTCCTCCTGGGGCTGCTTTTTGGGCGCCGGAGGAGCTGGCGGAGCGGGCTTGGCCGCCTGGGCCATCTCCTTGGGACCGGGTTTTGGTGCGGGAGGTGTAGGCGGCCGTGCCGGAGTATGATGTCCGCCGGCAATGTCCGGCAAGCGAGTATTCCCACGAATGTAGGGCATTTTCAGCCCGTTTTTGTTCACCTGGGGCGACTTGCCCTGCGCAATGCGGTTCTTATCGGAAAGGATATTGGTCTTGGGAGGTGTCTTCCGGGAGCGCATAAGGTCTCGCGGCAAATACAGCATGGTTTCCTGCTGTTTGGGCTTGGGTTCGACCTCGACAGGCGTTACGCCTTCTAACTCACTGAAAAGGTGGGGCGTAAACATCATGATCAGAATGAAACCTATCTCGATAAAGATAGCAAGCAGGAAATATGTTCGGCGGCGCCAGCGCGCTACTTCCGTCTCAAGGTCGACCAGGAGCCGAAACTCGGGTTGAATGCTCATAACTAAATATTCCGTTGAACCTTGAGGCCAGGCAAGCGCCGGGCCGGACCTACAACTCGCCGCTGTGACCCGCTGGCCGTGTCAAGGGCATCTGGACACGGCTTGCATGTTCTTCGATGCAAAACATGACCTTCTCGGCTAACGCCAGCGCGGAACGGCCCTCCCGTCCGCCAACCAGCGGAGGCCGCCTTGACCGGACGCAATCGACAAATGACTCCAGTTCGGCCTCCAGAGGGTCCGCGTTTTGAACCTCCAGTTTCCGAAAAGCGATCCCGGGACGCGATCCTTCATGATCGACATTGAGCAGAAGGGCGTCCCGCCTGGAAAAATCGATGGAAATGTATTCGTGAGGCTGAAAGTAGCGGAATTTCCTGACTTTTTCGGTACTGACGCGGCTCGCTGTAAAGTTTGCCACCGCTCCATTCTCGAATTCGACCCGCGCATTGGCAATGTCCACCCGGTTGGTCAGCACGGGCAAGCCCACGGCTCGGACTTCGCCAACCTCGGCGTTGGCCATCCAGAGGACCAGGTCGAGATCATGGATCATGAGATCAAACACCACGTCCACGTCCAGGCTGCGAGGACTGAAAACTCCCAACCGATGGATCTCGAAAAAGAGGGGCTGGCGCGTGACAGCTTTGGCAGCTACAACTCCGGGATTGAAGCGTTCAAGATGACCTACCTGAAGAATGCGCCCGGTACGATCCGCAAGTTCGATCAGTGCATCGGCTTCTTCTACTGTACGCGTAATTGGTTTCTCAAGCAAAACATCAATTTGGGCGTCCAGGGCGAGGCGCGCCACGGCGGCGTGGTCCGTTGTGGGAATCACGATGCTGACTGCCTGCACTGCGCCCAGAGCCTCTTCCAGGCTGCTGAAAGCCTTCACCCCAAGCTCGGCGGCCAGGGCTTGCGCCCGGTCCTCGCGCTGGTCATAAACACCAGCCAGTTCCGCGCCCTTGCCGCGTTTGAACGCCAGTGCATGCCGCTTCCCGTGCTCCCCTACTCCGATGACGGCGACACGCACTTTTTCAAGTCCTGAAATATGCCCCTCGGTCCGCTGCAGGCCCGTCCCTCGCCTGCAGCACAGAAACAATCAGTCCTTCATTCCAAACACAGCGATCCCGGCCTGGTTCGCCTCTTCAATCAACTGCTCTCGCTCAAACAGCAGGGTCTTCCCGGTATCGACGGCCAGCACCCGCGCATTCGACCGCCTCATCACCCGGATCGTCTTGACGCCAACCACCGGAACATCAAACCGCATGTCCTGCTGCGGCTTGCTTACTTTGACGACGACCAGGCGCCGGCCGTTACTTAAAGTTGCAGCCCGCTCGATCGCGGCGTCGGTCCCTTCCATCGCCTCAATGGCGACGCAGGCACGGTCGGCGACAACGATCGTCTGCCCGATGTCGAGCCCGGCAATCGTTTTGGCGATTTCCCTTCCGTAAGCGATGTCGGCGCGTTCGCTTTCGTCCGGAGCCCACTCGGTCATCTCACCCTCGGCAGCCAGCAGAGGTTTGAGGAACAACGTCGAATCCACCACCTGGATGCCGCGTCCCTCGAGCATGCGAACAAATGCGCCGATCAGCGCATCCGTATTCTTACGGTCCATCCCGTTCAGAGTTCGCTCAACCACGCCATCGGGCTTGATTGAACTGAAAAGCTGCACATGCTTCACCTGCCCCGCCAGCACCACTTTGTTGACGCCCCGGGCGCTGAGCAGTTCAAGCAGTCGCGCGACTTCTCCCAGGCTCAGCCATTCAATCTCGCGGGCGTTCCTGCCAAGCTCCGGAAAAGCTTCTTCCTTGATCGCCACCACCAGCGGGTCGATTCCGCGGTCGTGCGCCGCGTCGAGCACCAGAAAGGGGAAACGCCCGTTGCCCGCGATGATGGCAAAGCGGTCACCCGCAGCCTGGGCTGGGGAAGTTTCGCCTGAACCTTCGCCCGCAGCAAGCGTCCCGGTCTTTACAGTTTCGTCTTTCACTTCACAACACCGCGTACGGAGGTTTTGACAAAATCCACCAGCGCCCTGACATGAGGCGATTCGCTCCCTTCGCTTTCCAGCTTCTCAATAGCCTGCGTGGTATTCAATTTCGAGCGGCAGAGGATTCGGAAGGCGGCCTGCAGTTCGTCGATATCTTCCTTGGACAGACCCACGCGCTCAAGCCCCAGCCGGTTCGCCCCGTAAACCCCCATGGGCCGTTCGGCCGAGGTCTTTGAGTAGGGGAGAATGTCCTTATTCACAACCGTGTAGCTGCCCAGAAAGCTGTAGGCACCGATCCGGCAGAACTGATGGATGCCGCAGAAAGCCCCGACAATGGCGTGGTCTCCGATCTCCACGTGCCCTGCCAGCGAGGCTCCGTTGGACATAATGATGTGATCGCCAAGCTGGCAGTCGTGGGCGATATGAACGTAAGCCATCAGCAGATTGTGATTGCCAATGCGCGTCACCCCGCCATCAGCCGAGGTGGCGCGGTGGATGGTCACAAATTCCCTGATAACGTTGCCGTCGCCGATTTCCAGATAGGTCCGCTCACCGTTGTACTTGACGTCCTGCGGATCCTGGCCGATCGAGGCATAAGGAAAAATCCTGTTTCCCTTCCCGAATTTCGCCGGCCCTTTCAGCACCACGTGCGACATGACCTCGCAATCCTCGCCCAGTTCCACGTCTTCCTCGATCACCGTGTAAGGGCCGACCGTGACGTTGCAGGCAAGTTGAGCTTTGGGATGAATGACCGCTGTGGGGTGGACTTTCATGAACCAGGTTTCTCCACGATCGCGAACAGGACTACCGCCTCCGCCACCAGTTTCCCTTCCACTGTGGCCCGTCCCTGCATCTTGCCGAAGTTGTTGCGCCGGCTCAAGAGGTGCATTTCGACGTGAAGCTGGTCGCCCGGCAACACGGGACGGCGGAATTTGGCGTTCTCAATGCCGGTGAAATAGATCAGTTTCTTTTCCTTGTCCGGCAGATCACGATAAATCAGAACTCCAGCCACCTGTGCCATCGACTCAATAATCAGCACGCCGGGCATCACCGGCGCTCCGGGAAAGTGTCCCTGAAAAAACTGCTCGTTGATGGTGACGTTCTTCAGCCCCACAATTCGCTTGTCCGGCTCGAGTTCGAGGATTCTGTCCACCAGGAGAAACGGGTAACGGTGCGGCAGAAACTTCATAATCTCCGTAATCCCGTAAACCGGCTTGGCTGCTTCCTGGGAACGTTTTTCCGTTTCTGTAGTCATAGTTGGATTGTCCACAATGCACCATCCGACAGATATCCTGATTGGTTTGCGCGCCGGATCGTCGATGATCCGGAAGCGCACAAGCAGGAAACGGCAAGTGCCGTGAATGCATTATAATCCAAAGGTTAAAGGGTTCCAAATCCGCCCCGCCCCATTCCCGACCCAGGCCATGGAGTCTCTCAATAAATTACTAGACGAACCGCCCGCCGGCCCGGTTTCAGGCTGCCATTCTTCACCCGGATTATCCATGAATTGTCGAGTGCTGGACGCGAAAGG
>JAKASH010000315.1 GCA_021828225.1 Acidobacteriota bacterium
GATCTTATCGCCTGGGCCAGCAGGACGAAGTTGTCTATTTCAAATACTTCGGCCCCGCGAGCCAACCAGACTGGGAAGTGGTAGCAAAGCCGACGGGACCACCAAGAAACACCTGTCTCCGCTACGACATGGATGGGATGGTTGAAGGTGAGAGCCTGCACCAGGAGAATCTCAAGCTTGTCTCTCATTTGATCCAACATTCTAAGGAGGATGTCGATGAATTGACCATGGTTTTCGAGCACGTGAAATTACCCCTCGAAATTACCGCCCGTTACAATACGTGGGGGCAAACCGGAGTTATCACTCGCCAAATCACCGTCCGGAATAAGGCCAGCCACCCGCTCCACATCAAGGAGTTGCCCTCGCTGGCATGGGAACTTCCTCCGGGAAGATATGATTTGACCTACCTCTGGGGTGGTTGGGCCCACGAACGGCAAGTGGCCAACGAACAACTGGGACCTGGCCGGCGGTCGTTCGCCATGACGCGCGGAAGGTCAACCAATGGCTATTCGCCCTGGTTCTGTTTGCATCACCAGGACCTTGGAGTGCGCTACCTCGCTCAACTTGCCTATTCGGGTAACTGGGAGATGCATTTTGAAGATTACCCGGCCGGGGAAAGCCTGGTGCGCGAAAACCTGAGCGCCTCGCTGGGCATGCGTTTTGATTTCGGCGGACCTCTTCAGCTTGCACCCGATCAATCCTTCGTGCTTCCACGGGTGGCTTTTACCGCAACCACCGGAGACATGGACGACGGCGCCAACCAGCTTCACCGTTTCCAGCGCCAGTATGTGGTTCCTCGCACCCCGACCAACAACCCTCTGCTGGTTCAGTTTAATTCCTGGTATCCGTTCCCGGGAGAGATGACCATCGGGCAAATGAAGCGTTGCGTGGATGTTGCCGCTCCGCTGGGAGCAGAAGTCTTTGTGCTGGATGCCGGATGGTTCAGCAGCAAAAACCGGAGCCGGGAGCTTGGTGACTGGACGGTCAATCCGACGGCCTTCCCTCATGGCTTGCAGGAACTCGCCCGGTACGTGCGCAGCAAAGGCATGAAGTTTGGCATTTGGATCGAGATCGAAAACCTGGGCGTTGACTCAAAAACTTTTCGCCTGCACCCCGACTGGTGCCTGACCTACAACGGCAACCCTCTGTTAATCGCCGAACGCTATCCGCTCAATTTTGCCAAGCCGGTGGTCCGGCAGTGGGCCGCCTCCGTTGTGGATCGCCTCGTCCGCGACTACGGAATCGAGTGGCTGAAGATTGATTACAACATCGACGTCGGAGAGCGGTTCGATCCGCCGGCTCTGCTGGCCCGGCCGGGCGATGTCCTTTATCGAGACCGTACAAGCTACTACGAGTGGCTGGATGGAATCCGGTCCCAATACCCTGATCTGGTGATCGAAAACTGCTCGAGTGGCGGACTGCGTTTTGATTTGGGGATCATTGCTTACACACACACAACCTGGCTTTCGGACGAGGTAAGGCCTCAGCCATCCGTACAGCTCGCGTATGGAAGTACGGTGGAGTTTATCCCCGAAGTTTGCAATCACTGGATGGTGGGGGACAAGAAGAATGGGGAGGTTGATCTCTCTAACCCTGAAGGCTGGTGGGATTTCATGTTCCGAGTCCCCATGGCGGGACAGTTTGGAATCTCAAGCCGGGTATTCGATTGGAGTCCCGAACTGAAAGACCGGGCAAGAGCGAACATCGCTCTCTACAAGAAGATCCGGCAAGTGATCATAGGAGCCGATGTGTACCACCTGACTACCTGCCCAAGCCATGATGACCCTACCGGATGGAGCGCGATCCAATACGTCTCACCGGATAAGAATCACAGCGTACTGCTTGTGTATCGGCTTGCATCAAGTGTTTCAACCAGAGTTTTTAATCTACGAGGTCTTGCACCTGGCCAAACCTACCATATTTCAATCGATGGGACGGATCGCGAAGCCTTGCTGGGCCAAGCTCTAGTGAGTGACGGGCTAAAGGTTGAACTTAAGGACCCGTGGCGAGCTGCAATTATCGAGTTTTGGGTCAATTCCTGACCACGCTGTTCTTCTATTCAAAGGGAGGGGGGCGGGATTTTCTCCACACGATGCGGTTCAGGCCATGGGATGGCCTCCTGCGCCGTCAGCCAGAGTAGGAACGCTAAGGTTGGGACGAGCTTGGCTCCAACCTTGACCGATTCGGTTATTCGATAGAGTTCCGTCGGCGTTGTTGGACTTGCCGGCTACAAATTATTCCTGGTTAGGCATCGGCCGGGGGCACTTGCTGAAGTCCCGCAGCCGAATAGACACCTCGAGTGCTGAGGCCGGAAAACGGCAACGTCGCGCGGGGCCGGTACTTCTTCGAGGAGAAAAGCAAATGATTGCGGCTGAAGTCGTACGCGATCGGGGGAAACAAATGTGCGGTAGCCAGGGCCTTGAGATCTCTCCGCAGGGCCGTTGAGCGTTTCCAAACCCACAGATGTTGTTGAAAAAGTCGAGTTCAGGCGGAAAGCAGTGATCGTTGGTTCTGTTGCATGGTTATCTTATATGATATAGTACACACAGAATGAGCAAGACCCCTTCCCGACCCTCGTCCCGTTCCTTCCCTGCGCCGTTGCGTAACGTTCTGGAATCCTTCCCTGTGCTGGGAGGATCACTGGTGAAACAGTATGTGGTCTGTGGCAAGGCGGGCTGCCGCTGTCAGCGGGGCCAAAAGCACGGGCCTCTGTACTACCTGTATTGGAAGGAGCAGGGCCGGAGCCGCTCTCTCTATGTGCCCCGTGAGAAAGTTGGGGAAATGCGCCAGCAAATTCGAAACTACCGGAGTTTGCAGAAGGAGATGGCTCGAAGGGCGCGAGAGAGGTTAAGGGAGTGGCAACGATATCTCCAAAAGGAGCGCCGCCGATGAGGGGTGAAAAGCCTCGCAGTGAGCCGCTGTTTTATTGCTTTCGCCTGGAGGATCAGATTCCCGAGCATCATTTGCTGAAGCGCCTGGACCGCTACGTGGATTTCGGCTATGTGCGGGAACGGTTGAAGGATGCCTACAGCCGGATGGGGCGACCCTCGATTGACCCGGGGGTTCTGCTGCGGATGCTGCTGGTGGGTTACCTGTACGGGATCACCAGCGAGCGGCGGCTGGTGGAAGAGGTGCGGATGCATTTGGCTTACCGCTGGTTTACGCGGTTGGGGTAGGAGCAGGAAGTTCCGGATCACTCGACGTTCTCCAAGAACCGGCATGGGCGGTTCCGGGACTCGGGAATCATTCTGGAAATTTTTGAAGAGGTTGTGCGGCGGTGTATCGAGGCAGGCTTGGTCGAGGGTCAAAGGCTGAGCGTGGACGGTACCGTGGTCAGGGCCAATGCCAGTTTGCAGAGCGGGGTGGAGCGGAAGGACCTGGCGGAGGTTGCCCAGGTTTCGCGGACGGTGCGGGAGTACCTAGCGGAAGTGGCGCAACAGAACCCCTTGGCCGATCGCGCCGATTGCTCGCCCGCGCCGCGCTCGGTCGCCGCCCAGATTGTCTCGAAGACGGACCCCGACGCCTGTTGGATCGGCATATGGGGGCCGTCCGCTCCTTCTTATTTTGACCATTACCTGATCGACAACGCACATAGCATCATTGTTGGCGTGGAAGCCACAACCGCGCGCGTTCGGCAGGAGGCCCTGGCTGCTCGCCGCCTGTTGCAGCAGGTGAAGGATCGGTTCGGGATTTGCCCTGAAAGCCTGGGGCAGGCAAGGGCTATGGGAGCGGGGAGTTCCTGGCTTGGCTCTGGGAGCGGAGCATTCAGCCTCACATTCCGGTGATCGATCGCCGCCATCAGACGCGCCGACACTTCAGCCGCGACGCTTTTCAGTAGATCCGGCGGAAAACGCCTTTCGTTGTCCGCAGGGGAAATGGCTGCACTACCGGGGCTTGTCGCGAACGGCTCAGAGCTATCTTTATTCTGCTAAGCCCGGGGACTGCGGGATCTGCCCGGTAAAGAAGCGCTGTACGTCGGGACCTTATCGTAAGGTGTCCCTGCACTGGCAGGAACCGGCGCGGCAGGCCACCCGCGACTTGGTCTTAACCCCGGCGTACGCTCGTTCCCGCCGCGAACGGAACGAGGTTGAGGCGCTGTTTTCAGAACTCAAGCTGCGGGTGGGATGAGGGAAGGTCCGTCTCCGTCGGCTGTGGAATGGCGCCGAGCAGTTCTACCTCGCCGCCACCGCCCAAAACCTCAAACGGCTGGTCAAGTTCCTTGCGCAATCCCAGACCCTGCCGGCTGCAAATTTCACCTGGGGGTAGGAAACCACGATTCGGTCTAGGCCGGCAATGCCGAAGCGAATCGAAAAAGGAGGAGGACAGGAACAGCTGAATACCGGCATCCGGCTCCCGTAAGCCATCAAAGATCCAGCACCGTCTTTCTCGGCCGACTTTTTCAACAAAATCCACACCTTTTTGGACAGGTCAATTGGCGAAATCCGGGGTCATAGAATCAGGCAACTTGCAGAGGCCGTTTGGGCAGGGGTTTATGACCCCCTTGTTTTGAGGCCTCCTTGAGCAGTTTGTGGATGCTGGACTTGCTGACCTGATGCTTCCGCACCAGCGCGTTCAGGCTCATTCCCTGGGCGCGGTCTTGCGCTTTTGCCGATTCCTCAATGTGACGGGTACCGGGTTTTGATTTTGGCCAGTTGCGATCAGACCCCTTTGAGGGGCCCGCAACTGTAAAGCCTCCGGCTTTGCGTGTGCCATGAAGAAGCGTGAGCTTCATGCTGTACGAAAGATGAGGGTAGGCCCCTCGGAGTCGCCCTGCAGGGGGAGGCTTCAAACAGCCACAAGCTGCTGTAGCCCAAGGGCTGTGGTGGTGAACGTTGTGGTTAAAAGGCATGGTTAGACCATGTCATGTGAGAGTGAGAGAGACGAACGCAAGTGAACCTTTGGGTAAGCATCGAAAGGGGGTTAGAT
>JAKASH010000316.1 GCA_021828225.1 Acidobacteriota bacterium
TTCCGATCTCACCCGGAACCTACGACGTGAAAATTACGGCAAAGGGCTTCAAGACGTTCAGCAAAATTGAAGTGCCGGTGTCGCTGAACGCCATCGATCGTGTCGATGCCAATCTCAGCGTCGGCGCGATCACGCAGACGGTCCAGGTCACGAATTCGGCGCCGCTGCTTCAGACCGACCGCGCCGATGTCCACCACAATCTGAGCGCGCTCCGGATTGAAAACCTTCCCATGCCGCCAGGCAACAACTTCGAACAGTTGTTCAGAGCGGTCCCCGGCCTTACCCCTCCTTCGAGCGCCCATTCGGTTCCCACTAATCCTTCGCGCGCGCTGTCCTTCTTCTCGAACGGCTCGAGCGATCTGGGCAACAGCATCCAGATTGACGGTGTGAGCCAGTGGAACATCTGGGTGCCTGAGAACGCGGCCTACATTCCCTCGTCCGACGCCATCGAGACGGTCAACGTTAACACCAACGATTACAACATTGACCAGGGCCTGGCGGGCGGAACGGCCGCCAACGTGGAAATCAAGAGTGGCACCAACCAGTTCCATGGCGACGCTTATGAATACCATTACGACAACGGACTGGAAGCTCTGCCTTTCTTCGCGCCAAGACTTCATCAGACGAGAGTTCCCAAGGACATTTTTAACCAGTTCGGCGTCAGCGTCGGCGGGCCCATCAAGAAGAACAAGCTGTTCTTCTTCTCGAACGTCGAGTTTACCCGCGACTATCAGTTTGCCACGACCACGACATCCGTTCCGAGCGCGGCCATGCGGGCGGGCGACTTGAGAGGCCTGCTGGGGAGTATTCCGGGCGCCACCCAGGCCAACCCGTACATCGTTTACGACCCGGCCACGGGAAACTCGAGCGGCGACAACCGCACGCCGATTATGGCATCGGATAATCCCTCAAGCCCGCTCTATAACGCCCTTTGTATGCCTCAGCAGGCCGACTCCTCGGGCATGTGCGGCAACGTGATCCCCACTGCCCGCCTCAGTCCCATTGCGCAAAAGCTTCTTGCGCTGATGCCGGGGGCAAATCTGCTGAGCACAAGCAGCAATACGGCTGAAAATAACTTCATTGGTGCGGCGGATGTGCACTTTAACCGCGTCACCACCGACGACAAGATCAACTGGAACGCCAACGACAAGTTCACCATGTTCGGCCATATCGGCGTGCTGAAGTACGACACGATCAACCCCACGATCTTCGGCAACGTCCTCGGGGGTAATGGAGCCAGCGGCTTCATTGGAAACCCAGGCAACGGGTACGGCCACACGATCACCTTCAGTGTGACGGGCAACTACGTGGCCACACCGAATTTCGTCATTGACGGCAACTTCGGCATGACCCGCATGGTCACCAACTCCGTGCAACAGGATATTGCCAAAAACGAGGGGCAGCTTCTGGGCATCCCAGGCACCAACGGCACGCGGCCCTTTGAAGGCAGCATGCCACAGTTCAACATCAGCGGCTTCGGTCTTCTGGGGACGCAATATAACTTCATGCCCTATTTCCGCAACGATCCGCAGTTTTACTGGAGCGGCAACGCGAGCTGGATCCACGGCAAGCACACCATCCGTTTTGGCGGCGCTTACATGATCCAGCACCTTAACGAGCAGCAGCCGGAGTGGAACGCGGGAGGGACATCGTGGCCCGCCGCCGGCGGATTCGGTTTCGGCTCCGGACCGACTCAGTGCGCCAACTGCGGCAGCAGTGGGGGCTCTAGCTCTTCCAACAGCTTTAATGACTTTGCCAGCTTCCTCCTGGGTCTCGACAACGGCTGGGGAAGGAATATTCAGGTTCCCAATTATTTCCACACCGACACGCATGAGATCGCCCTCTATGTCGGCGACACCTGGCAGGCAACCCACAAGCTGACCGCGACGTATGGCGTGCGGTGGGAATACTACCCGTTCCCGACGCGATCCGGTGTTCCCGCAGGCGTCGAGCGTTATAACTTCACAACCGGCCTGATGGAAAATTGCGGCGAGGGCGGCAACCCGATTGACTGCGGTGTCACCGTCGGCCACAAATATTTCGCGCCGCGCATCGGCCTGGCCTACCGGGCCACCCATTCAACGGTTATCCGCGCCGGGTACGGAATCAGCGTCGATCCCTTCAACCTGATAGACGATATTCGGACAAATTATCCCATCCTGATCCCGCTGGCGGAGGGGACACCCAACTCTTACACCGCAGCCGGAGTTCTGAGCAGCGCCGACTTGCAGAATACTCCCGCTGGCGAGTGCACAGCCTACGCTGCTTTCTGCAATAGCGGGGCCTTGCCGGTGGGTATCGTCAACCCGTCTTTCCCAAGTTTGACGAGCGCCTCAAATCCCATTCCGGGCAACATCAACCTGGTGACGACCGGGGCCAATGTCAAGCGCGGGTACATTCAATCCTGGAACTTCACGATTGAAAAGTCATTGCCCGGCGGCTGGGTGGCCCAGGCAGGTTACGTCGCCACCCGAACGGTGAACCTGACGGGATGGTGGAATCTGAACTCGGGCGTCATCCCCGGCGCCAATGCGGCCGGCCAGCCGTTTTTCTATAACGGTTCCAACAGCTCGATATGCACAAGCGGCGCCGCCAGCACGGCTCTCGGCTGCCGCACCGGTGCGATGGTGCTCATCACGCCGATCGGCAACAATCATTACGACTCTCTCCAGGCCACGCTTAATCACCACTTCGCGAGCGGCTTCGACGTTCATGTGGGTTACACATGGTCAAAGGCGATTGGCGAAGCAGGCGTGAACGATGAGAAGAGCTCGGCCTACATTCAGGCTCCTGCCTACTACAACCTCAATCGCGGTCTGGCGCCGTTTGACCGTCCCAATAACTTCGAGGCGGAATTTATTGGCCAGTCTCCGTTTGGCAAGGGCCACCGATGGGCCTCAACCGGCTTCCCCGCCAAGCTGCTCGGCGGATGGCAGGTAAGCACTCTCATCACCTCGGTTTCTAACACCCCCTTCGAGCTTTCCGCCTCTGGAAGCTCTTTGGGCATGCCGGGCAACACCCAGCGGCCGGACCTCGTGGGCCCGGTCAAAATCCAGAAAAATGTCGGCCCGGAGCAGTACTGGTTTAACCCGAGCGCGTTTGCCGGCGTTAACCAGGCGCGCTTCGGCACCGCGGCTTTCTACATGATGCATGGGCCGAACCAGTTTGAAATGGACGCGGCGCTCTTCCGGAATTTCAAACTCACGGAGCGCTTCAACCTCCAGTTTCGCGCCCAGTCGTTCAATTTCACCAACACGCCGGCCTTTTCTAATCCCAGCGGAAGTTGCGGCAGCCTCAGTTCGACGGGCGGCTGCAGCACTAGCTCATTCGGCACAATTACCGGCGTCAACAACTTTGCGCGTGAGGGCATCGACCAGCGTCAATTCGAGTTCAGCGCGCGCGTATCGTTCTAGCAAAGGAATGTCGTTTCCGGGCCCCCGCTTGCATGGGTTGCCGCTGGCGGGGGTTCCGGCAATGGCGGACGCAGCCGGTCTACCGACATTCACAATCCACTCCTTGATTGCCGCTATTTCTTATTCATACCCCGCCGGACCTGTTATCAAAGAAATAACATTCGCCAGGAGATACAAATACGGACAGTGTAGATCTGGTCGTGGGGCTCGCTTTGGGGGAATCACGCGACTTCGGCCAAGTCGTGATGCAGAACCATGAGCTGGTCAGCGCGCAGGGCAAGCCTCCCCTTCCGGCACGCTTGCCGCCAGGAAGTTTCACTTTACATGTGATTCGCAACGCCCACGAGGGCAGAGGCAACCAGCAGGATCACCATGCCGGCGACCATGTACTGCTTGGCGCGATTGCTGGAACCCTTCCATTCGCCGGTAACGAATCCCCAGATGGTGGAAGCCAGGATCATCACCGCCAGGAAAAGAGGCCAGCCGATGACGGCCCCAACCTGTCCCATGGATGCGGCGCCCCGGCCGTAAAGAACCACGCCGCCTGTCCACAGGACACCCATGATCAGTCCGTAAAGCCAGAACCGGCTTGTCTTCGGAAGCGTGTAATTGGACCAGGTCTTATTGCGGGTCAAAAGAAAGCCTGTGTATAACGCGTTGGCGATAAAGCCTCCGGTCAACGCCACCATCCAGACTGCGTTCAGGGCGCCAAAGTTGCTTGCACCGGTTTCAAGCCCGGCCTTGACCACCGGCTGGCTGAAAGCAAAGGCCATGTTCAGCATGGCCGAAAAGATGCCACTGAAAACGCAGATGGCCAGGCCGGTGCGAAAAGTCCCTTTCTCAAGCGAGGCGGGTTGATCGGTAAGGCTTTCGTCCCGTTTCTTGCCTGCAATGGCAGCCAGCCCGACCCCGACCAGCAGTGTGATGACGGACAGAATTACGACCAATCCTTTCGGCGTGAACACCAGTTGGGGAGAGTTGGCAACCAGGGGGACAAATGTGCCGATGGCGGCTGTTACGCCGAGCAGGACTGAAACGCCCATCGCCATCCCCATCCGGGCAACGCCTAACCCTGAAAGAACTCCACCTATACCCCACCCGGTCCCGTAAAGGAAGACCAGGGCGACGGCCGACCCCGGAGCGCGCTCCAGCATTTCAGCAAGGTGGGGGACCGTGGCGACGGCCAGCCCGACCGGCAGAACGAGCAAGGCGAACAGCGCGTAGAGGGCCCAGATGTTCTCCCACTTCCAGGGGTTGACATACTTTAAACCCAGAAAATACGTGCCCTGCATAATTCCGCCCACAACCACCAGCGAAAACCCCATCCACTCGCTCATGACGTTCTTCCCTCCTCGCCAATTCACCACCCCAGCCAGCCAAACGGAAAGTCTTTGACGGAGCGGCCTCAGCGTTCCCCGATGAGCATCAGCCCCGGCCCCTTCGCTGTCATTCCAGGGTCAGAACGCCCTTGATGTAATCCTGGCGCGCGAAATCCTGTTCGAAA
>JAKASH010000317.1 GCA_021828225.1 Acidobacteriota bacterium
AGGCTTGCTTCAGTTGACCAAGGATTTGCGGCTCGCCCACGATCATCGAGTCCAGGCTTGACGCCACTCGAAACAGGTGCTCGACGACCTGCCGTTGGCGGTGGTGGTAGAAGTGGCTTTCGTAGATCGCCAGGTTGCATTGATGGTGATCGGCAAGAAAGCGGTGGATCACGGGCTCTGCCACAACATCGTCCCGAGCGCTGGCGATGACTTCAACGCGGTTGCAGGTGGAGAGAATAAGGCCTTCTTGAATGCCTTCCCGGTGCACCAGGTCGGCCACGGCTTCTCGAAGTCGCGATTCCGGGATGCTCATCCGCTCCCGTACTTCTACGGGTGCTGTCCGGTGGTTTATTCCCACAAGAGCGAGGTTCATGTTCTTTTCACAGCGCCATTAAAGGTTATCTTGCCGCAGCTTAGCCCAACAGTATGTGAGCCACGTCACATTACGGGGCCTTGCCTAGCTTGGGGATATACCCGTGCCAGCCACTGACGAAACTGATTCCGACAAATGTCACCATGATAGCCGCAAAGCCCACTATGGCCATATACGCCGACCGCCGCTCCGGCCAGCTCCCGCTCAAACGCGCTGAAAACAGGAACAGATAGATGAACCAGGTGATCAACGCCGCAAGAATCTTCGGATCGAGTTCCCAAGGACCGTGCCACATCCGCGCCGCCCAAACAACGCCGGTAAGAATCCCTAAGGTCAGGAAGGGGAGTCCGAAAATGAGAGACCGGGAATAGAGTTGATCACATACTTCAAGCGAGGGCAAGCGGTAGTAAGAAGCCTGCGGATTTTTGGATTTGAGCTGGCGTTCCTGGATCAGGTACATGACTGCGGCGACAAAAGTCACGAAAAATCCTACATAGCCCAGCATGATACAACTGATGTGAACCATCAGCCAGCCGCTGCGCAACGCCGCCGAATGGAAAGTCGGGCCCGGGCGAAGCGCCGAAAACAAGGTCAGGACAAAAACCAGCGGCAGCATAAAAATGCCCAGCACGTCGATTCGGTAACGCAAATAGGCCAGGAAAAAGGCCAGGGTGATTAGAAACGCAAAGAACGAAAGCGCGCTCTGGACGTCGATGACAGGAAGGCGATGCAGGTCAACCGCCCTCGCGGCCAGCGAAGAAGCGTGGAGCACCAGTCCAGCCCCCAGAGCCGTGAGGGCCGCAGGGGAAAGCGACGCGCGTTGCCTCCTGACCGACGGCACGGTCAGCACAATTCCCACAAAATAGAGAACTAATGCCAACCACAATAAAATGGAGTACATAAGCTCCTCAGAACGGTTCCAAATCTGTTTATTATAGCACCCTCAAGCGGTTGTAGCGGCGCTGTCCTCAGCGCCGAAATGCGCCGGTTGGGACACCGGCGCTACAGCCGGCCGGATGGTGGTTCTTGCGTCGGTGATACAATGCTGTTCAAAGAGGCTTTCATCTGATGCTCGCTTACGCGCTGAGGAGTATTCGGCGTCAGGTGACGACTTGACGGAGGACAAAAGCTATGGCGCACCCCCGAGCCGGGCAGCCGGCCGAACCTTCGATGCTGGTCAATGTTCCCCGCTTGATCACCGCCTACTACACGGGAAAGCCTGATCCTGCTGTGCCCACGCAGAGAGTTTCCTTTGGCACCTCCGGGCACCGCGGCTCATCCTTCTCGAGTTCTTTCAATGAGGGCCATATTCTGGCCATCAGCCAGGCGATCTGCGACTATCGCCGGGAGCAGAATATCGGCGGCCCGCTTTTCCTGGCCAGGGACACTCACGCCTTGTCCGAACCCGCCTTTGCCACGGCTCTGGAAGTGCTGGCGGCCAATGGCGTCAACGTGATGATCGATGCGGATGACGGCTATACGCCCACGCCTGTTCTCTCGCACGCGATCCTGACCCACAATCGACAGAAAAAGACGGGCCTTGCCGACGGCATCGTCATCACGCCTTCCCACAATCCCCCCGAAGACGGCGGCTTCAAATACAACCCTCCAGATGGCGGCCCGGCCGACACCGCGGCCACGCGCTGGATTGCAGACCGCGCCAACGCCCTGCTGGAAGGTGGGCTCCGGGATGTCCGCAGAATCACTCTGGAAAAAGCCTTAAAATCCTCAACGACGCACAAGCATGACTATGCGACGGCTTACATTGACGATCTCTCTGCGGTAGTCGATTTGGACGCCATTCGCGGCGCGCGTTTGAGCATTGGCGTCGATCCCCTGGGCGGGGCCGGAGTGGCCTACTGGTCGCGCATCGCGGAGCGCTATGGTTTGCCGCTGACGGTGGTCAACAAACTGGTTGACCCGACCTTCCGCTTCATGACTCTCGATTGGGACGGCCAGATCCGCATGGATTGTTCTTCGCCTTACGCCATGGCGGCGCTGATCTCGCTGAAAGACCGCTTTGACGTGGCTTTTGGCTGCGACACCGACCACGACCGCCATGGCATTGTCACGCGCAGCGCGGGCCTGCTGAATCCCAACCATTACCTGGCCGTAGCCATTTCCTATCTGTTCCGGAACCGCCCCGAGTGGCCCTCCAAGGCAAGCGTGGGCAAGACGCTGGTCAGCAGCGGCATGATCGACCGCGTCGCGGCCCGCCTGGGCCGCAAGCTGGTGGAAGTGCCGGTCGGCTTCAAGTGGTTTGTCGAGGGCCTGCTCGACGGCTCTCTCGGATTTGGCGGCGAGGAGAGCGCGGGCGCCTCTTTCCTGCGGCGCGACGGCACGGTGTGGACTACCGACAAGGATGGCATGATTATGGGCCTGCTGGCGGCTGAAATGACAGCGCGCACCGGCCGCGACCCCGGCGAACTCTACGCCGAGCTGACCCGCGAATTTGGCACACCGGCCTACCAGCGCATTGACGTTCCCGCCAAGCCTGAACAGAAGGCCATCCTGATGGGCCTCGCGCCCGAGCAGGTACGAACCTCTGAACTGGCCGGCGAGAAAATCGAATCGATGCTCACCACCGCCCCCGGCAATGGGCAGCCGATCGGCGGCCTCAAAGTGGTAACGAAAAACGGCTGGTTTGCCGCGCGGCCTTCCGGAACCGAGGATGTCTACAAGGTCTACGCTGAAAGTTTTCTCGGCGAAGACCACCTGCACAGAATCCAGGAAGAAGCCAAGCAGATTATCTCCCGCCTCTTTGCCGAGGCAGGGAAAAAAGGTGCGGCAGGGTAAGAGGGTAAGACGGGTAGCCGCGACGGTGTTTTCCCCGTCGCGGGCTTTTTCAGATAGTTCGCGACGATGAAGAGCCGTCACACCGTTTTGGCGATGAAGAACCCGCGACACAAAAAGCAGTGTCGCGGCTACGCTCACCCCAAAGCCGCGGAGCGGCGACAGATTTTAGCCTATGGCGCAAGCCGTGGGAGAAAAGTCCAGCCCGGATCCGTCAAATCCCCGCAGGGGGCGAAAGAAATGATTCCGGGATTCAACGTCTGTCACAATCAACGCCGTTCCTTTTGAGAAAGCCCTTCTCCTAAACAGAACACGCCGATAGCGCTGTCCCATTGTCTTTCGCCCCTCCGGGGCTCGCGAGGATTGTGACGCCAAATGAGTCCCACGGCTTGCGCCATGGGCTAAATTCTTTCGGCCCTCCGGGCCTGAACGCACGACCATGTTGACCGCAGGCATAAAACCCCAATCTCTGCACCACCCGCCCGCTTCATAGATGCGCTTTTGTCCCACAGAAGGCCCCCGCACAACCCCGGTGCCGTGGCTGCTGGCTACCGACTCTGGTTGCGGACCCCATTTAGTGCACGACTTCTGGGTGTCGCTGATTCGCTGAGTTCAGTCAGCGCGGCACTAATTCCGACCAGCCCAGTTCAGGCTAAAGTATTTGAAAGCCTTATTGAGAATAATGAACGGGCATGTGTAGACGTTCTACTGTCTGCCCACCTGCTGCTTGTTAATGACGGCGTTCGACTTGAGGAACTTGATGAGAGTCGTTTCTATTTGCCTTCTCAGGGTATCATCGCGGACTGCTATATATGAGGCGCTTTCGACAATAGGTTGTTTGAACCAGAATTTATCCTTATGTTCTTTGATCCTTGATGCGATGTTGCTAGCCATGCCGACATAAATAGGGCGTTCACTGATGTCGTAAAAAACGTAAACCCCTGACTCGTGCGGGTACTCACTCTCGTCATGAGGGTTGAAATCTTCGAAGGTCCCCAGCCCCTTTACCTCACTAGCCTTTTCTAGCTGACGCATGGCCGCATCTTCAAGGCGCTCTTCGAGTGCTTTCTCCAGAAGCCTTATGGTCTTTGTCCGAGGATTCAGGGCTCTCCCCGTTTCGATGAGGGAAATGGTAACTTTACTGACGCCCGCCTTATCTGCCAGTTCCTGCTGGGTCAGGCCGCGCCTTTGACGGGCTCTAGAGAGCCAAGGGCCGACGATCGATACGCCGTCGGAGGGGCCTTGCACGGATTGACTAGAGAATAAATTATCCCCCAGAATTGCCCTGACCTTATTAAACTGGCGCTCGTCGGGGCGTTGCTTACCCGTCTCCCAATTGCTAACCGTCGCTTGCGACACGCCCACTTTGCGGGCGAGTTCTCCTTGGCTAAGACCGTTTTGCTGGCGAGCTATTGCCATCTTCGAAGCAAATTCCCCATTACTCATGTGTCACTCCCGGATGCAACCCTACGACGCAAGCCGCTGCTGCCTGCTACTAACTTTGACTGCCGTGACAAAAAAGAGATTAGCAGACCCGCGCGGGACCTTCAAGTAAGGTAGCGCAGAGCAGGGTGGCGCAGACTCTGTGCGTTTCAAACTCTGCGGGTTTTGTGTTCCAACCGGGAAAAAACGGTAGCCACGGACAGACAAACCCACGGTCAACCGGAAGGCCGATTGACCGTGGCTACCACTGATTACCGTACCGTGAACTTCTCTTTCAGAGGCAGGTTTTCGGACGAGCTTCCGACGG
>JAKASH010000318.1 GCA_021828225.1 Acidobacteriota bacterium
TCCCGCCAGTCGAGGTAATCCGTGAAAGAAAGAATGGTTGAAAATCGGGGCGGCGTCACATCATCCCAACTTGCAAATCCCCGGTACCATGCTTTGTTCAGCGCCGCCAGCGTCTTGTATTTCGCCTGAAGCCACCGCCGAAACCGCGCCTGAGTGTAGCGACAGTAACAGAACTCAGGGTTCTTAAGATAACTGAAGTCCGCCCAGTTGACCAGGTGGGGCTCGCTCCATACATCCCAGCCGTATAACGAGGAGTAGCGATTCGCGTCCTGTGACAGACCTTCGATAAACTTTACAATCTCTCCGCGGACCGCATCGTCGTCAATACAAAAACCTGGCGCCGCCTGGGAGCTGATTACCGCTCCTGAGCGATCCACAAATTGCGCGTCGGGATAACGCTGCCCCACCCAGTCTGGCGCGGAATCCGTATAGATCTGCACGATCACCCGCAGGTCCCGCTCCTGTGCCAGCCGCAGCAGAAGATCGAGATTCTTGAAATCAAACTGCCCGGCCTTCGGCTCAGCCGTGGCCCAGTCCACCCAGCACTTGACCGTGTTAAAGCCCACCGCCTTGATCTGGTCGAGGTCTTTTCCCCAGCGCCCGGCGCTCGATGCATTGGCCGGTTCGAGCATCGGAGCGCGCGCCTTGCCGCCACCATACCACACTGCTACCGGGAAAAACGTTGGCGAAGTCGTTTGCGGTGCTTCCTGGCTGCCTCCAGCTCCCGAGCTTTCCTCTGGGGACTCGGCAGCATGGCCCTTAGGTAAGTAGGGAGTTAATGAGCTCGCGGTGATCACCTTCATGAAGTCGCGCCTGCTGGGCTTGTCGGTCATGGCTCCTCTTCTACTGAGGATTGCAAATGATAGCGACACGGTCGGCTATAGCGCCGGTGTCCCCACCGGCGCATTTCGGCGCTGAGGACAGCGCCGCTACAGAGAGCCGCGTCACGATAATTTGCAATCCTCCTTAAATGCCTCCGCGTCTCTCACGAAACACGTTTCGAAACGCGCCGAGCAAATTCCACGAAGACCCGCTGGTTGTGGTCAGGCTCGAGTCCGACGTTGGGCGATACAAAAGTGGGCGGCTTGTGTCCGCTCTTCACCAGCCGGGAGCCGACTTCAGCCACCAGGGCCATGGCAATCGATACGGCCGCTACGGTCGAACCCGCTGCGAATTTCTCCTGGATTCCCTCCACGCCCACCAGGGCGTCTTCCGGCGGCACGCAGTTGTCGATGGCGATGTCGGCGATGTCCGGCAGTTGCTTCCCACTGGAGTGCGTCGCGCGCGCCTGCCGGTAATTCTGATGGGAAGAAACCGTGATCACCGTCAGACCTCGCGATTTGGCCTCAAGCGCCACCTCGACCGGAGCGGCGTTCAGCCCGCCATGCGAGAAAACCAGAATCGAATCCCGGGGCTCGAGGGAATAACTTGCCAGGATGTTCCTGACGTAACCCTCCTCGCGCTCCAGCCACAGCAACTCGCGCGCCCCGCCCGGCCCCACCACATTGAACCACATCAGGCGCGGGTCGTAGATGGGACAGAATCCCACAAAACTGCCGTAGCGTGGAAAGATATCCAGAACCGGGATCACCGAGTGCCCGCTTCCAAACAGATACACCAGCCCTTCCGACTTGATCGATTCTGCCATCGCAGCTCCGGCCTTCTCAATTGCCGGCTTCTGCGTCTGTTCAATCTGCTTCAGGATTTCTGTGATCCGCGAAAAGTACGCTGTTGATGACATAGGATTGCACTCCTGGACTTTGGCAGGGGCGCGGTGCGGGCCTCTCGATCTGGCGGAGGCGTTCACCGGTCTGCCCGGTTTTTTAGCCTCCTAGGATATCTCAAAGCTGCCCAAAAGCCGATCTGCAAATAAAGCTTACTGACGATCGCAAATGATAATGACAGCATTTCCTGTGGCGGCACTGCCCTCAGCGCCGAAATGCGCCGGTGGGCTCCGAATTCTGGACTCCGATGGAGTTCATCGGACTCCGGCCATCAGGGACACCGGCGCTACAGCCGACCGTGTCACTGTAATTTGCAGTCCTAGAAAGCCGGCAGGATGTCGACAAGATGATGAGAAACGGCACGACTTGTGATATGGTGTTGTCGCTCCAGACGGCACGGATCCCTTGCCGATCGAGCGAGATTCTCCACTTAGAATGACGACCCGAGGCGAGCACCAACTGGGTCTCCGGCGACAAGCCGTGTATCAGATCCGCCTGACGGAGGACGCCATGAAAAATCCAGACGACGAGCGCGAGGCGCCGCTTCTCACGCGGCGCGAATTCCTTGGAGGCAGCGCGGCGGCCCTCACGCTGCTGCCGAGGCCGGCCCTCGCAGACGTTGCCGGCCCAACACCGCCGAGCGACAGGATCACGCTGGCCTGTATCGGCGTGGGCGCCCAGGGCACGCGCGTCATGATGGATTTTCTCAAGATTCCGGACGTGCAGGTGATTGCCGTCTGCGACGTCAATCGCGAAAGCAGCGACTATTCCGAGTGGAGCAAAGGCGAGATAGTGGGCAAGGAGCGCCGGTTGCTGAACGATCCGGGTTGGGGAGCCGACTGGAAAGGCCCCACCTGCGGACGCCTGCCTGCGGCGCGCCTGGTGGACGCCTACTACCGCAACGTTCGCAAGCTTCCGGGCTACCGTGCCTGCGCGAGCTACAACGATTTTCGTGAGCTGATCTTGAAGGAACGCGACCTCGATGGCGTTGTAGTCTGCACGCCGGACCACTGGCACGCATTTATTGCCATTTACGCTTTGCGCCACGGAAAGCACGTCTTCAGCCAGAAGCCCATGGCTCACACCGTTCACGAGTGCGCCCTGATGGCACAGACGGCGCGCGAAACCGGCCTCGCCACTCAAGTGGCGGTCATGAACGAAGCCTCGAATGCCACGCGCCTGCTGACGGAGTGGGTGGCGGCGGGTGTGATCGGCCAGGTGCGCGAGGTGCACAACTGGTCGCAGCGGCCCTACTGGCCGCAGGGAATTGAGCGCCCGCAGGAAACCGAGCCTGTGCCCGAAGGCCTCGACTGGGGACTGTGGCTGGGCCCGGCGCCCCAGCGGCCTTTCAACCACATCTACCTGCCCTTTGTGTGGCGCGGCTGGCACGATTTTGGCGAGGGCGCGATCGGGGACATGGGGAACTACAGCTTCGACACGCTGTTCCGCGTGCTTGAGCTGACTGCGCCCACCAGCGTTGACGGCAGTTCGACGCCACTCTTCCCAGAGACCTTCCCGGTGGGTGAGCTGGTGCACTGGGAGTTTCCGGCACGCCATGGCCGCGCACCGGTGACCATCAACTGGTATGACGCGCACCTTCGCCCGCCACGCCCTCCGGAACTCAAGCACGGCGAACTGATGAGCGACCCCGAGGACGGCGAAGGCATGCTGTTTGTGGGCGACAAGGGTAAGATCCTGTGCGGCTTCGAAGGCCAGCACCCGCGACTGATCCCCACAAGCCGCATGAAGGACTTTACGCCGCCGCCCGACAACCTGCCTAAATCGCCGGGAGCTTACCGCGAGTGGCTCAACGCCATCCGGGGTGGCGCATCTCCGCGTGCCAGCTATGAGTTCGAGCAAAAGGTGGTGGAGGCGCTGTTGCTCGGCTGCATTGCCGTACGCACGGGGACGAAGCTGGAATGGGACACCGAGAATAAGCGCATCACGAGCCTCGCGGAAGGCAAACCTTCCGACCTCGAGGCGGCGAATGCCCTGCTCAATCCACCAGCTCGCGCGCCCTGGACGCTGGACTCATGATGCGGCGTGCTCACTTTGAACGGGACAGCGGTGTTAGGGATCTATTCGTCCGACTTCGATGAACAGGGAGGTTTGTATGTCCGCAGTTTCGAGAAGAGAATTCCTGAAGTCCGCGGCCACGAGAGCTGCTGTGGCCGGGTTCCTTTCTGCAGGCGCGGTGGAGCTGCGCGCCAATCCTCTGGGCATGCCGATCGGATGCCAGACGTGGCCTGTCCGGGAAATGATTGCCAAAGACTTTCCCGGCACGGTCAAGATGCTGGCCGGTGCCGGGTTTCAGTCGATCGAACTGTGCTCGCCAATGGGCTACGCCGATAATGGCTTCGCCGACGTTGGCAAATATTCGGGAGCCGAACTGAGGAGGATCCTGGGCGATGCGGGCGTCACCTGCATCAGCTCGCACTTCACCATTCAGGAACTCAGGAAAAACCAGGAACGCAGCATCGCCTGGGCCAAGGATGTGGGCCTGACACAGATGATGGTGCCCAGCCTCGACGGGCCGCGGCATCCGACCCTGGATGACGTCAAGCGGGCGGCCGACGAATACAACCGCATGGGCGAGCGGGCCGCCAGAGCCGGCATCCAGCAGGGCCTTCACAACGAGGCCTTTGAGCTCACGATGGTTGATGGCCAGCGGACCTATGACTTGCTGTTCAAGTTCCTCGATCCGAAGCTGGTCAAGTTCCAGTTCCAGATCTCCACAATCAGCCAGGGCTACCATGCCGCCCGGTACTTCACCCGATACCCGGGCCGGTTCATTTCAATGCACTTGCAGGGTTGGTCCGCGAAAACCCGGAAGATAGTGCCGGTAGGCCAGGGCACGCTCGACTGGAAGAAAATCTTTACTGCGGCGAAGACGGGTGGCATCAAGAATTACTTCGTGGAGATGGACCTGCAGATGATGAAGGCCAGCGTCCCCTATCTTCGCAGGTTGCAGGTCTGATCAAGCCGGGTGAAGCCCCCAGGATCAGCCTTGCCCCAGCATTCTTGCAATGACCATGTGCTATGATCACCCTGAGGAGGCCGGGGCGAATCACTGTGGCCTCGTCTCTACAGTACCTGAAGGTTGTGGTGCTGGTGGCGGGCATTGACAAGCAACGCTCCCCGAACGCCGGGACCAATCGGCCACGTACGGGGCATCAGTTTTC
>JAKASH010000319.1 GCA_021828225.1 Acidobacteriota bacterium
CACCCTGTCGCGCTTTGAGAATGCTCCCAAGCGCCAGCACTTGTTTCGCCTGGCGGAAGTGCTGGCCGAGCGGGTGATCGAGCGGCATCGTCGGCGTCTGAAGGGTCGTGTCCGCCGCATCACCATCGATCTGGACCCCACCGACGACCCCACGCAGGGCGCTCAACAACTGTCCTTCTTTAACCGCCACTATGAGACCTGGTGCTACCTGCCGCTCGTGGGTTTCCTGACCTTCAATGACGAGGCCGAGCAGCACCTGCTCACGGCCGTGTTGCGCTCGGGCAAGGCGGTGGCCTGGAGGGGAGACCGCGCCATTCTGCGCCGGTTGCTGAAGAAGCTGCGTCGCGCTTTTCCCGGAGCGCAGATTCGGATTCGCCTGGACGGCGGGTTCGCCGAGCCGGAACTGCTGGACTTTCTGGATGCGCAGCCCGACGTGGAATATGTGGTGGCGATGGCTAAAAACACGGTCTTGAATCGCCTCGCCCGTCCAGCTCTGCGCCTGGCTCGCCGCCTGTCGAACGAGACGGGTAAGACCAAGCACGTCTATGGGGAATGCCTTTACGCGACTCGCAAGACCTGGTCGCATCCGCGCCGCGTGATCTATAAAGCCGAAGGGGTGCGTCAGGAAGGCAAAGACCCCAAGGACAACCCGCGCTTCGTGATCACCCATCTCGGCCAGACGCCGCAGCGGATTTACGAGCGGGTGTACTGCCAGCGCGGCGACCTCGAAAACCGCATCAAGGAACTGCACCAGGGGATGGAGATCGGACGTACCAGTTGCAGCAGCTTTTGGGCCAACCCGTTTCGCGTCCTGATGACCGCGGCGGCTTACCTGCTGATGCAAGAACTGAGGCTGCCGGCGGCGCGCACCGACTGTCGACGGGCGCAAGTCTGGATGCTGCGTGAGCGGTTGCTGATGCTGGGCGCTCGGGTGGTTGGCTCGGTGCGCCGCGTGGTAATTCACCTGTCCGTCTCCTTTCCCTTTCTGAACACCTTCCGGCAAGTCGCGCTCGCCTTGGGCGCGCGCCGGATAGCTCCGTCTGCTTCCCCCAAACATGCGTCGCCATGCCGACGCCCACCCGAGGCCAAGGGGAAGCTGCGTCTGGAATGGGGAAAGAGCTGGCGCCGATCGATCTCCTCCGCCCCGAAAAACCCCCAGCATGCCCGTCGGCCACCGCTGGGCCATCGTTTCAGGTGCTTTGGAATGCGAAATCGAAATCTGCGCCTCGTTCAGTAGAGTCGAGGAGGAGCGCGGTGGCAGCGCGAGTGCCGCTCCGTTTCCCATCCCCGCTCATCGAACCGGACGTGCCCATTTCGGGCATCCGGCTCTCCGACAGGTTTCATTGCCAGACTCACGGACGGACACCCACATGCACCTGACGCAGACGCAAAACGCCCAGCGGACCAAAGACCGCATCGGCCGCCAGAGCGCGCGTGCCGCGCGTGGGCACATGATGCCGGTGTCTCAGGAAGTGTCGAACACGCTCCGCGACGTGGTTGTCGACCGCGCGATACGCCTGCAACCGAGTGCCGTAGCTGAAGTAACTCGACCAGCCGCGCAGAATGCTGTTCAGCCGGTCGCGCACTTCCGGCCATGTCCCCTTGTTGCCAGGTACCAACACCTCGTGAACCTTCCGTCGCAGTTTCGCCACGCTCTTCTTCGACGGACTGGCGCCCAAATACCAATGGCCATCCTTCCGGTAATGCTGCGGCCCGAACGTGTATCCCAGAAAGTCAAAACTCTCCCGCCGACCGTCCCGAAGCTTGGTCTTCTTCTCGTTCAAGGTCAGCCCCAAGCGCGTCATCACCTGCCGCGTGTCGGCGGCTGAGGATCACGAAATCGTCCGCGTAGTTGACAACCTCCGCCTGAAAAGCGTTTCCCCGTCCGGCGATTCGCCAGTACTTCAGGAACCGATTCAGGTAGAGGTTGGCGAGCAGTGGGCTGGCAACTCCACCTTGCGGAGTTCCGCAACTGCTCTTTCGACCTCCCGTCATTCTTCGATTCCCTTTCTCATCCCGTTCCTCGACCGGAGCTTTCAGCCACATCTTGACCAGATGCAGCACGTCCCGATCAACGATTCGCCGCGCAACCGAGTGAATCAGTTGGCAGTACGGAATGGTATCGAAGTATTTGGACAAATCCACGTCGACCACCTCGGTGTAGCCTGCACAGAGAAGCTGGTGGACTTTCCGGATCGCGTCCTGGGCGCTGCGCTTCGGCCGGTAACCATAAGCACAGGGTTCCAGGTCCGCCTCGAAGACCGGCTCCAGCACCAGTTTGGCGGCGGTCTGCACCACCCTATCGCGGATAGAGGGAATACCGAGCGGCCGCTCGCCGCCTCCCGGCTTCGGGATCATCACCCGTCGCACAGGTTGCGGCTTGTACTTCTTGGTGCGGAGTTCGTTCCTGAGTTCCATCAACCACTTCTCCCGCCCTTGCGCCTCGATCCCCTCGAAGTTCTGCCCATCCACGCCCGGCGCGCCTTTGTTGGCCTTCGCCAGTTCGTAGGCATGAGCCAGAATGTCTTCGCGGTAAATCTTGTCGTAGAGCAGGTAGAAGCGGTATTCCGGTTCGTCCTTCGCCTTACGGTACAGCTTCCTCTGAAGCGTCCGGATCTTGCTCGGTGTTTCCAGGTTCATCGCCAATCACCTCACCTTGGCTTCTTCGAAAGCGCTCCTGAAGTGAGGGCCCTTCCCTCCACCAGCGTTACCCGGCTTCAGCGGTACTTTGACCCTCTCCGAGTCCCAGCCGGGCCGCCCTCCCTGCCGAGGGCGTTGAAGTTCGCCTCCGCCCGGACTGGGGTTCCCCCACTCGCCCAGATCACTCTCCCTGCATGCCGTGCCCATTACCCCGGCGGACCCGAACCGGTGCGCGTGGCGGTTACTTCCCGGTCGGTGCTGCCTTCCCCGAAATTCAGGCGGGTCGGCGTCCACGACTTCACTTTCGACGCCTGCTCAGGCTTCACTCGCGTTACGGCCTGCAGGGTTGCTCAGCCACCCGAGGTGGCCTTTGTCACAAGGCTCCGGCCCGCTCCGTTACCGGACCAGGCCGCTTGTCAGCTACCAGAGTTACCGACAACTATCTGGGTGGGACTTTCACCCACCGGTGATCTACGCCATTGGGGCGCACTGAATAATCCGGGCTAGGGGCTTATTGGAGCAAGATGGAGCAACGCGAAAGGTAAGCGGCATTTCCAAGTTATTGAAAGTATGGTAGGCCCGAACGGACTCGAACCGTTGACCTCTACCGTGTCAATTCTTTCCTGAATAATGGCAACAAGACGCCGTAGTATGCAGTAAGTGAACGCCCACCTTCGGCATAGCCGCATTCTTACAGGCTCCGCGCCCGTGCTGCATCGTAGTGCATTCCCCCGCTTTCACAGGCCGGGCATGGCACAATTCACGTCACAAAATGGATTGTGACGTGAACAGGCTCCGGGCATAGGATTGCCTTGCCGGGCCGGAGAGAACGCGCCAGCGGGCGGGCAGGCTTCACGGCGGGGCATCATCCTCTGAAATCGAGACCGGGGAGGGGTCTAAAGTGAGCCGGTGGTGACGCTACCACCCACTGATAGCCTCGCGGAAATTTTCCGATTTTTGAAGTGAGACAGGGGATTGCCCTGCCGAGTTCGTTTCAGCGTGTCCGGGAACGAATCCGCGCAAGCGCAGGGCATCGCAGGCGAGGTTGTGGTAGAGTGTGGCTGTTCAAGTTGAAGCCCCTTTCAGGAAGATGGAGACACCATGAGGATCCGCCACATAACGTCTGCCTTGTTCGCGGTGCTCGTTTTATCGCTTGGAGTATCTTCCGGCAGTGGACAAGAGAAAGCCCCGCCAGGCCCCAAGTCCAAAATCATCCTGACCGAAATGTCTTTAAGCGAGCAGCAAGCCTATCTGAACAGTCTGCTTCCGCCCAAGAAGCGCGTCGGGCGCATCAGCGCCTACTTGGTAGTCTCAAACAGCGCGAGAGTTAATAACCGAGCGGCGTGCTCAGGAAGCGGCTCCGGGACAGCAAGCCCAAGCTATTCCCAGCCGGGCGGCTATGACGTGGATACCTATACGGACACGCTTTGCCGCCAGTTATACGATGTGCGGAATAGGACCGTGCTGGGGATACCTGATTCCATGCCGCCCGAAGCGATGGCGCATCCCCTCCCGCCCGGAGTCGGCCATGCGACGGGGCATCTGATCTTCATGTCCTGCACTTCGGGATTCTCCAAGAAGCAAAGGGGCTTGATATTGGGGACGATGGGGTACGGCGCTCTTTTCACCCGCAAGCACCCCTGCATCATGCAGGAAGGCCCCGTGGTGCGGGGAGCCTTGGGCCGTGAGAAGCATGGGCAGTGGATCATTGGAGTAATCACGTTTGAGAAGCTGGGCGGAAAGAAGAAGTACTCAGAGTACTACGTCGTCAAGGTTGAGCAGTTCGAGGTTGTCAACCAGCAACCGTAGAGGCGACAGAGCTAAGGGCCAGCCTCAGAGTGTGTGTGTAAACAGATTTTCGGCGGAACTGCAAGACCGCTTGGGGGTTGCCGGGCCGGAGCCGTTGGGGAATGAGGATTTTCGAGGTGAATATCAAGAGACGGCCAAGGGTAGGTTCGCCCGCCCAGGGCGCTTTCCAGGGTAGTTCTTTTGTTGCCTTTGGCCATCGTCCCTCCGCCATTCGTGGCCGCACGATCTGCATAAAAAGGTGCTGGATTTCACGCGAAAGTAACGCTGCCCCGACCAGCACTCTGGGCAGCGGTTTGCGATTTTAGTCTTCAAAGCTCTTTCCCCTACTGCACCTCTGCCGATCATTGAATCCACACGCGAATTTTCACGGTGCTACAGCCGTCCCACGGATGATGAATCCATCGCCCCGGCTCTACTTCGTAGCACGTCAAGGAGCACGACGCCGGACGGCTGCGAA